>JAEUVI010000193.1 GCA_016787105.1 Chitinophagaceae bacterium
TTATACTTTCTTTTTCATTAATACTGCCATCTTTATTCCTGGTCCGTTCATTCATAAACGTCCAGAACTTATTTACATCCTGTTCCATTTGCCGCATTACCAGGTAGCTTCCATTTCTGCCCAAATCTTTTTTACCACTTCCTTCCGCATCTGCTGATAATAAATTCATATTGCCTTGATCCACGGATAGCAATGGCGAGTCAGGGTACACATTGTATTCATTTTTATAGCCTAAAATAAATTCACCTGCATTCACAGTATCATTTTCAAGTCCTGCTTTACCACTTCCCTTTATAGCTGGTTGGGATATGCCATCCCTGAAACCAAAATGCTCTTTGTTTTTAGGTAAGGTTTGACCATCTATCGCTTTTATTTCAGTAAAGCCTTTTGACGTATAAGCGGATCTTAAACCTTCATAATAATTCAGACAGGTTTGTTTGTCTCGACCGAATACCATTAATAAAACATGCAGTTTGTCCGCTGCATCTTCAGTGCCGCCCCATATCCAGTTTTTCGGTGCATTAGTTCCTTCATCCCCCAATATTCTCTGGCGGTGCGGCGTAATCATTCCCTCACGAAAAGCAGGATTAAATGTGGCGGCATTTTCCGGCAGCATGCCCAATGCATATAATCCTTTTGATGTAAATGCGATATTTAAATTGGTATGCGGTAAGGCTGCTTTGTCAGGAATATGCTTTGCAGTGGTAACAGATGATTCTATTTCACCGAGCCATTGCTTTGCAGAAACCGCATCTGTAATATTTAATAAAACAAAACGTGAATATTGCATATGTGCATACCCGCGAATGATGTAACCTTGTATATCGTCTAACTCCAGTACTGCTTCCATTGTATCAAATTAATTTTAGATAATCCTTTGCTTCACTTTCTGACAAATCCTGTATCAACCCATAACGAATCTTTGAGTTGTTGTTCACGTTTTTAATGGATAAATCAGGGTAAGCGCAGTACCATATCTGTGTTTGAATTTCTGAATGCCTGCTCCACGCGAGAAAATGTTCCTCATCATAAGCGCCGCCTGTTATCAGGAATTTTGTTTTAGGAAAATTTTTAGTGTTGGAGAAAATACCGGTGAGGCCCCAACCGCTCCTGTCAATAAAATCGCAAAGGTATTGCTGCCAGCTTCCGTCAAAATTGCTGAAAAATAAAACCCGCTTGTTACTATCAAACAAAACCCATCGTGCAAAATGGATTGTTGGCATGCCGAGCAATTTACCTTTTACAAACTGGTAACGTATCAGTGTACGGCCAAAAAGCATCATGAATTTAAATGTCACCAGCCTTACAAAGCCCGTTTTCATCCATACCAGTTGCGAAAACTGGTTTTGCATTTCAATGTCTTCATATGTTTCCAGCCTTTTTACAATTCGTTCATCCAGTTGGCTTCGTTTCATCGTGAAGTATTTATCACGGCTTTCATATCCATACTGCACAATCAGTATCCATATAATGAGAACGGGTAAAAGAATTAACAGGATGAGGCCGACAATTACCATGGCAAACCAATTCACTTTTGGTAATGAAATTGGTTCTTTTGCCCAGGCAAATTCCGGGTTTTCAAATACAGCTGCTTTTATTTTCTGGTGTACTTCCCTTGCAGAATGATTGTTCCAGTTTTTTGAATCAAGATATTCGCGTATAAAGTTCCGTAAGCGTTTTTCAGAACGGATTTGTTTTAGCGATCTGTCGGGGCTACCCCTGTAAAATGCAGAAGCCGGAACGATCCATTTGTTTAAATAAGCTTCACGACTGGCAGGCGTTCTTTCTTCCGGTACGGGATAATTTTCACAACAGGCATACACGCTGTCAATGATATCGCCTGCTGTAGTGCAGAGGTCTTTGATATGCTGTGCTGCTGTACCATCGAAATTGGAGCAGAAAATAAGTTTCGGCATATCGCCCATCGGTGATTGTCCTTTTTCAATATCATAATCTATTATCAGCCATCTGCAGAAATGAATGGTACCGATACTTTCAAATGATTCATGTATACGTTTTTCCAGGTCAATTTTCAGTTGATACAAATGATCATACAGGTTTTCCTTCATGGAAGCTAAAACCGGTGTAACCAATGTAAGTGGATGTTGATTGACCATGATAAAAAGTTAATTAATTGAAAGTGCTTTTTCTATGTCCCCTACAGGCTCCTTGTTAATAAATTTGATTGCGGCATCGCTGCCAGACTTTACAAGTTCCAGCAGTTGCCTTTTTGTAATATTGAAATCAGTAGTAGGAATATGCAGGTCATCTATCATAATAGATCGATCCAGTTGCTCCCGATCCTGCAGTACCATATAATCCTGTGTTTCCAGCAACGATTCGAATATTTGTTTGGAAAAATTCAAAGGCTTAAAATATCCTGTCGGTATTTCTTTTTCCCTTTTGGTTGTGTAGAGGTATAAACCGATACTTTCTGGGTTTATATCTTTTTGACTGGTATTAAAGCGATCGCTATCAAAAAAAGACAAAGGATAATTATATACTACGCCGCCATCGATAAAAAGATGCCCATTAAACGCTTTGCCGGAAAACTGCCATGCTTTGAAGAAAAAAGGAATAGACATTGAGGCCCGAATCGCTTCGGCTACAGATATATCCGGTGTATTATCAGCTGAAAATTCAGTTACATCATGAATATTCGCATCGCAGGCAAACACATAAAGATCCCGGCACCCGGCATTTCGCATGTCTATGAAGCGGGTATTTGCCGGAAGCTTTTTAGGAGATTTTTGTAAAAAGGATTCAACAAAATCAAGGATGTATTTTCCAGTGTATGGGCCATAGCTACTTAAAATGCGAAACGGGTTCCAGCCATCTTTAAATTTGGTAAATTGAATGTCCAGCATCAACTGGTCTATTTCATCTACACTGTAGCCAGCGCAAATCATGCAAGCCATCATTGCACCTGCAGATGTTCCCGAAACCCTTTCTATGGAATTATATATATTGGCCTTGTCCAATTCGCGGATAGCGCCTACATATGCAGCGCCTTTTACGCCTCCGCCTTTAATGGCAAGATTTTTATACATTAAGGTCATTGGTGAAAATGGTGGCCAACTAATTTACGCATTTAAATGATCTGGCAGAAAAGTTTATTGAATGCGGGGCTGCAGCTGAATGGATTTGCTATTGAAGGAAAAATTTACTGCTGAAAGTCGTTTGTAAACTATTTTCATCAATTAGCTGTTTAACGTACCTTGAATTAAACTCACTTGTATGGATTACGCAAAAATGGCTGTTGATATGGTGCTGAAATCATGGAATATTCATGTCAGCAGGGCTACGAAATTTTTTGACTCAAAAACAGATGAAGAATTATTGAAGGAAGTAGCACCGGGGAAAAACAGCTTGTTTTATTTGCTTGGCCATTTCATAGCAGTCAATGATTCGATGATTGCGATATTCGGATTGGGAGAAAGACAATATGCACACCTGGATGAAGCATTCGTAAATAATCCTGATAAATCGGGGTTACCTATGCCGGATGCAGCTACATTACGCAACGACTGGAAAAAGTCAAACGAGATACTCGCAGCATACTTTACTAAAATGTCGCCACAGGAATGGCATAGCAGGCATAACTCGATGACAGATGAAGATTATGCAAAGGAGCCATCCCGCAATAAACTCAGTGCACTTTTAAACCGGACCAATCATATTTCATATCATTTAGGCCAAATGGTATTGGTAAATTAACTTAGACGGAATTTCACCCGTTATAATTTATCGCATCATATGATCTGCAATTTCACGAAACCCAAAAGATTTTTTCTTTGTTCAGCGGCATTGTTATTATTCGTTACACTCTGGTCGCAGGCGCAAAAAAGTAAAACAGCATTTACGGGTTATGTAAACAGTCGTGCGCCCTTGCATGCAAATCCTTATGCAGAATTACCGTTGGGGGCTATCAAACCACAGGGTTGGTTAAAAGAAATGTTGCTTCGTCAGAAAACCGGCGCTACCGGTAACCTGGATAAACTATACCCGCTCGTGATGGGAAAAAGAAATGGCTGGTTGGGCGGCGATGGTGATCAATGGGAGCGCGGTCCTTATTGGATTGATGGGCTTTTACCGCTGGCATATATTCTCAATGATAATGAATTGATTGAAAAAACAAAACCCTGGGTAGAGTGGGCATTGAATAGTCAGCAGCCGGATGGTTATTTCGGCCCATCAAAAGATTATGGTTATGAGCGGGGCATACAGCGCGACAATAGTCGTGATTGGTGGCCGAAGATGGTAATGCTGAAAATTCTGAAACAATATTATGCTGCTACAAATGATCCGCGTGTTATTCCATTCATGACAAATTATTTCCGGTACCAGTTAAAGGAATTACCTAAAACACCGTTGGATCATTGGACATTCTGGGCCAGGTACCGTGGTGGCGATAACCTGGCACTGGTTTACTGGCTCTATAATATTACCGGCGATTCTTTTCTGCTGGAGCTGGGAGATTTAATTCATCAGCAAACTTTCGATTTTACCGAAGCATTTCTGAATACTGATATGCTTACAAGAAAAGGCAGCATTCATTGTGTAAACCTGGCACAGGGTATGAAAACGCCGCTTATTTATTATCAGCATCACCCGGAGCAAAAATATATTGATGCGACAAATAAGGGTTTTGCTGATATCAGGAAGTATAACGGCCTCGCACATGGGCTCTATGGCGGCGATGAAGCATTGCATGGAAACGATCCGACACAAGGATCCGAATTGTGTTCCGCTGTTGAAATGATGTTTTCGCTGGAAAGCATTTTTCCTGTTACCGGTAATATTTCATTTGTGGATCACCTGGAGAAGATTGCATTCAATGCATTGCCTGCGCAGGTATCTGATGATTTTATGGCAAGGCAATATTTCCAGCAGGCCAACCAGGTAATGGCTACAAGGCACGATCGGAATTTTGATGTGAACCATCATGGTACCGATGTATGTTATGGTTTACTTACAGGTTATCCCTGTTGTACTTCCAATATGCACCAGGGCTGGCCGAAGTTTACACAGAATCTTTGGTATGCTATACCGGGCAATGGATTAGCAGCTATGGCATATGCTCCCAACGAAGTAACAGCAATGGTTGCTGATGGAAAACAGGTAACCATTAAAGAAGAAACGGCTTATCCATTTGAAGAAACAATCCGTTTTACAATTTCAATGGGTAAAAAAATTAAATCGGTAAACTTCCCTTTTCAATTGCGTATTCCGGCCTGGTGCAATGGAGCATTGGTAAAGATTAATGGAATAGAATTCCGGAAAGATTTGAATGCTGGCGAAACTGTTATGTTGCAAAGAGAATGGAAACAAGACGATGTGGTAGAGCTTCAACTACCAATGCACGTAAAAAAATCCAGTGACTGGTACGAAAACTCAACAGTAATAGAACGCGGGCCACTGGTATATGCTTTGAAAATAGCAGACGAATGGCAATTGATAAAAAACGAAAAAGATCCGGCTGAGTATGGGAGTTCTTATTTTCAGGTAATTCCTAAATCAGATTGGAATTATGGTTTGATAGATATTCCCGCAGATAAAATTGAGACTGCATTCAGCGTGGTAAAGAAAGGCGCTGTTCCTGTTTTTCCATGGAACCCTGAAAGTGCGCCAATAGAAATAAAGACAAAAGCAAAGCGAATCCCTTCCTGGAAATTATATAATGAAATGGCAGGGCCTGTTCCTTACAGCATTACATACCAACTGGAAACAGCGAAAGATGAGGAAGAAATTACACTGATACCTTATGGTTGCACTAACCTGCGTATATCACAGTTTCCTGTTGTGGGCAGATAAGCAGGAATAGTAGTTGCAATCACAATAGTTTA
>JAEUVI010000197.1 GCA_016787105.1 Chitinophagaceae bacterium
TTATACTGTCTTGTACCACATTCTTTTGGATCCAGTTTCAAACCCGGGGCTGATATAACATGCCATTCTGGTTCGAAATGCTCAAGCTCTTCTTCACCAGGTCGAAGAAACATGTTATAAGCAAAAAGGTTATTCCACGGCTTCTCATTTATTACACGCAGGTTCATGCGGTATAGTGGCATGGCGCATGCATAGCAATCGCGTACCCATACTTCAGGCCGCTCATTGAGGTAGGTAATTATTTTTTTATAAATAATATCAAAGTGGTCAGCTGAAATAGGAATATTAAATTCGTTCCAGTTTACTGTATCTGCGGTTAGTTCATCTTTTACAATGAACTTATCTTTTGGTGATCGACCGGTAAACTCACCGGTACTGATGACTAAAGCGCCTGTATCATTTAAAACCCCTTCACCTCTTCCAATAGCCTCCATAACCAGATCTTCAGGTGAATATTGATAATGTATCAGAGCTGTATTACTGATGCCGGTGATTGAAAGGTCCGGGGTGCGGATTGCTGCTGTGACGATTGACATATGTCCTGCAAGTTTAGAGTGCAAAGTAAAGAAGAATTTTTACTAAGTACAAACGTATGTTAGTGTAAATTCTTATATTTTTTCCTCCTTTTTAATTATAAGTATGTTTACTGTCATGCGGTAAATTGATTTACTGCCGGTAATTCCTGCCTTTTTTAACCAACTTTCCACTTTTTTAATGATTAGCAATGCTTTAGCTAAGCTATAGTTATCTTTAAAACCTGAAAACACTGATATGAAATACCTGCCATTGAACCCGGAATTATTTAAAAAGAACCGGGAGCGGTTTGTGAAAGCGATGAAGCGGGACTCGATTGCCATTTTTGTAAGTAATGATGAGATGCCTGCAAACGGAGATGCGCTTTACCCTTTTAAACAGAACAGCGACCTTTTCTGGCTTAGCGGTATTATACAGGAAGATAGCATGGTCATACTTTTTCCGGATAACCCTGACCCAAAATACCGGGAGGTACTTGTACTGGTACGACCCAATGAATTAAAAGAAAAATGGGATGGAAGGAGGCTACGGGTAAAAGAAGCACAGGACATCAGCGGCATTAAAACAATTGTATGGCTGGATAGTATTGAATCTTTTTTACAGCAGTGGATACACCTTGCAGATAACATTTACCTGGATAGTAATGAAAATGATCGCAAAGCGAGCCTGCTACGTACAAGGGAGTATCGCTTTATTGATGAGATAAAGCAAAAATATCCGCTACATCAGTTTGAGCGTGCGGCAAAGATTCTGAAAAACCTGCGAAGTATTAAGACTTCCCTGGAGATAGAAGTACTGCAGAAAGCAATTGATATAACTGATAACACATTTCGCCGCTTGTTAAAATTTATCAGGCCCGGAGTGATGGAGTATGAAATAGAAGCAGAATTGTATCATTCATTTCTCAGTCAGCGGGCTACCGGGCCAGCGTACTCCAGCATTATTGCCAGTGGCGACAGGGCGAGAACATTGCATTATATTTCCAATAACCAGGAATGCAGGAATGGTGAATTGATATTGATGGATTTTGGTGCGGAGTATGGAGGCTACTGTGCCGACTTAACCCGGACCGTGCCTGTAAACGGAAAATTTACCCGCAGGCAAAAGATTGTTTATAATGCCTGTCTTCACTTACATAATTATGCAAAAAGTATTTTGAAACCCGGAATTACTATTGCGGATTATACAGACAAAGTAGGAGAGGAAGCGACTCAACAATTCTTAAAAATCGGGTTGCTGAAAAAAACAGAAGTAAAAAACGAAAACCCGGATAACAGGGCTTACCGAAAATATTTATACCACGGTATATCACATCATCTTGGTATAGATGTGCATGACCTGGGTACAAGAACAGAGCCGATAAAAGCAGGAATGGTATTCACGATAGAACCCGGTATTTATATACAGGAAGAACAAATGGGAATACGGATAGAGAATAATGTATGGATTACAAAGAATGGCAATGATGATTTGATGAAAAATATTCCAATCACCGTGGACGAGATAGAGGGGTTGATGAAAAAATAAAATTTATCTTTCCGGCATGAAGCAGATCCCCAACCTTTTCACCTTACTTAATCTTGTTTTTGGCTGCCTGGCTATTATTTACACTTTGCAAAATGGTATTTCAGTTACTGCCGATGCGAATGGTGTACAACTGATTGAAATGCCCGAAAAAATATGGATGGCATCACTTTTTATCGGTCTCGCGGCAGTTGTTGATTTTTTAGATGGATTTGTTGCCCGCCTTTTCAAGGCTACTTCCGAAATGGGTAAGCAATTAGATTCTTTAGCAGATATGGTAAGCTTCGGGGCTGCCCCCGGTTTTATCATTTACCAGTTGCTTCGTTTGTCTTTTTCGCAGGAAGATGGAGGAGTCGATACTTCTATCATCTTTTTATTGCCTGCACTATTAGTACCCTGTGCTGCGGCATGGCGATTAGCAAGGTTCAATATAGATACAGCGCAATC
>JAEUVI010000201.1 GCA_016787105.1 Chitinophagaceae bacterium
TATTTCTTAACCATGTCGAGCATTTGTTCCATTGTCAGTTCCCATCCCTCATCACGATGGGCATATACTTTTGAGTAGGAACAGAAGTTGCAGGTAAATACGCAGACATTTGTTGGCTCGATATGAAAATTGCGGTTGAAATACGTTTTGTCGCCATGCATTCTTTCCCGGATAAAATTGGCGAGAGAACCAACAAACGGCAGATCCGCTTTTTCAAAAAGCAACAAACATTCTTCGTCAGTTATGCGTTCATTGTTTTTTACCTTATCGGCGATAGCAACTAACTCTTTGCTCACAGTTGCGGATTGAAACAATTTTTCTGATAAAATACCGGCCATAAAATTGATTTAAAAAATGCAGCGCAAAGGTACTGACAGAATCACAACAATTGAGCCTGATTTAGGTTTGTCAAAAGAGATTTTATTCCTGTTTTTCTCTTGTTTTTACAGGCTTAAAATTCTTATCTTTCCTTTCAAACCGAAAACAAACTGCTTATGAATATCCGGCTCAGGCTTACTGTGCTTAGTTTCCTGGAGTTTTTTATTTGGGGTGCCTGGTTGATTACTATTGGCGCTTATTGGTTTCAGAACAAACAATGGGGTGGGGCAGAGTTCGGTGCTATTTTTTCCACGATGGGCATTTCTGCTATATTCATGCCCGCTATTACAGGCATTATTGCAGACCGTTGGGTAAATGCAGAACGTTTGCTGGGCATTTATCATTTAACAGGCGCAGTTATTTTATATTTCATTCCTGATGTTAACGATCCTTCTGCTTTTTTCTGGATTCTGCTTCTCTATATGCTTTTTTATATGCCAACTATTTCGCTGGCAAATACTGTTTCTTATACTGCCTTAAAAAATAGTGGAAAAAATATTATCAAAGATTTTCCACCAATCCGTGTATGGGGTACTATCGGTTTTATTGTTGCGATGTGGATTGTAAGTTTATTGCATATTGAAACTTCAGCAAAACAGTTTTATGTTGCAGGCACTGCATCTTTGTTATTAGGGCTCTATGCTTTTACATTACCTAAATGTCCTCCTACACATATTGCTGGCGAAAACAAAACAATAACGGAAGCACTGGGATTAAAAGCTTTTGCGCTTTTTAAAATTCCGAAGATGGCATTGTTCTTCATATTCGCAATGTTGCTTGGAGCGGCATTACAACTGACAAATGCATATGGCGATACTTTCCTGCACGATTTTGCAAACATAGATGCATATAAGAATACAATAACGGTAAAATATCCGGCTATCATTATGTCTATTTCGCAGATATCGGAAACACTTTTTATCCTTGCTATTCCTTTTTTCCTAAGGAAGTTTGGTATTAAAAAAGTGATGCTGATAAGCATGATTGCATGGGTACTTCGTTTTGGCTTATTTGCTTATAGTAATCCGGCTGAAGGTTTGTGGATGATTATTCTCTCCTGCATTGTGTATGGAATGGCGTTTGATTTTTTCAATATTTCAGGGTCATTGTTTGTAGATACACAGGTACAGCCTGAAATAAGAGCGAGTGCACAAGGCGTGTATATGATGATGACAAATGGTATAGGAGCGTGGTTAGGAAGCAGGATTAGCGGTTGGGTAATTGCCACTTATTATACAAATCCGGATAATAGTAAAAACTGGCCGGGTATATGGACTGCATTCGCAATCTACGCATTAGTTGTTGCAGTCTTGTTTGCAATTCTTTTCCGGCATAAACATAATCCAAACGAGGTTCAGGAAGTCCGGCATTGAGAAAACGGTTGTTATTTCTTTCGTTTAAACCGTATCGTGGCGTTCTTTTCCAGGTTACTTGAAAGACGTACTTCATATCTTTTTTTTCCGTCGTAAACTACCATCAATGCGGTATTTGGGGGAATGGCACCAAGATTATCCGCGAACATGCTCAATTCGTTTTCTTCCTTTGTATTATCAAGAACGAGATCAAAGTGAATAGAGCGGGTACTTATTTTCCGGTTGAATGCCAATAACTGCTTATTGAAAAATACAGAGATTGAATCGCCATCTACTTCGCCATTGTCATAAAAATCTACCTGTATTGAATCGGAGTTAACATCGATTTCCTGCACCACTTCATTCTGTCTTTGTTTGAATTGATCTTCTACCACATAATTCACTACTTTCCTTTGTATTACAGTTACAGGCGCCAGCGTATCTATTGCCGTTGGTCGCCATACCTGGTATTCTTCTTTGTAATGTCTTATCGCATTTAATATGGAGTCCTTCTTGCTTGCATCGGCTTCCTTCTTTAAAGAAAAATTTATATCTGCGCAGGTATAGCGGTATTCTGATTTTCCCTGGAAAAAACCAACCAATCTCGCATCTTCTTTTGATACACGAAGTTTTGCCGCCAGGTTCATCATACAATCTACCTCCATGCTGGACAATGAACCGTGATAAGTGACAGGAATATTAAACAGGATCAGTTGCCTGGTCATTGAGTTATAATTTCCATTTACAGCCAGGCTACGAAATGTATTTTTGAAATAATAGTTGATAACACCTTTTACCTGCGTCTTATTTTCGGAGATTATTAATTCTACGAGGTAGTTGTTTGTTGAGTTGTTGCTTTTCACATTGGCATTGCCATACCAGTATCCACCCACTGATGCATTTTGAGAAATGCTGTGAAGTGAAGCAATCAATAAGAGTAAGGTAAAAACGTTTTTCATGATTGGTTATCAATGCAAAAATCGTACTTATTAAACGTATTGCGGGGCTAAAAATTATTTCAGGTAGCGTTTCATTTCCCGCTCTGCGTCTTTTTGCTTGATAGTTTCCCGTTTATCGTGCAATTTTTTGCCTTTCGCAAGGCCTATTTCTACTTTAACAAGGCTTTTTTCATTGAAATACAACCGCAGTGGTACAAGTGTAAAACCCTTTTCTTTCAATGAGGCTTCAATTTTTTTTATTTCTCTTTTTTGCAATAACAATTTTCGTTCACGAACAGGGTCGTGGTTATTGACTGTACCGTGTGAATACTCAGCAATATGCAGGCTGCGAATCCATATTTCGCCTCCATGTAGTAGGCAATAGCTGTCATTAAAACTCGCTTTGCCTTCGCGCAAAGATTTTACCTCCGTTCCCAGCAATGCAATACCCGCTTCATATTTTGCTTCTATGAAATATTCGTGATATGCTGAGCGGTTCTTAATTTCCGGCATATAAAAAAATAAGAGGCAAATTTACCTCTTACTATTTTAATTTTTTGTTTATTAATTTTTGAAAAGTGTAAGCAGTGTAGCAAGCTTATCTTTCAGCTCCTTTCTTGGAACAATAAAGTCAAGGAAGCCGTGTTCCAGAATAAATTCACTCCGCTGAAAACCTTCAGGCAGATCTTTTTTGATTGTTTCTTTGATAACACGCGGGCCCGCAAAACCGATTAATGCACCGGGTTCTGCAATGTTTAAATCGCCCAGCATACCGAATGAAGCGGAGATGCCACCAAATGTAGGATCTGTTAATAGTGAGATATAAGGAAGTTTCGCATCACTGAGTTGTGATAGTTTGCCACTTGTTTTTGCGAGCTGCATCAATGAAAAAGCGCTTTCCATCATTCTTGCACCACCGCTTTTACTGATTACCATATATGGCATCTTATGCTGTATGCAATGATCTACGGCGCGGGAAAATTTTTCTCCCATCACACTGCCAAGGCTACCGCCAATAAACTCAAAATCCATACAGGCAATTACCATATCATGCCCACCCACTTTACCAACTGCAACACGCATGGAATCTTTTAAATCCGATTTACTCCATATTTCTTCTAATCTTTTTTTGTATGGCTTTAGGTCTGTGAACCCGAGGAAGTCTTTGCTGCGTATATTTTCAAAAAGCTCTTCATATTGCTTTTCATCGAAAATAATTTCATAATACTCTTCACTACTGATACGATGGTGATAAGCACACTTTGGACACACGAACAAGCTTTCACGCAGCTCTGTTACAGTACAGATATAACTGCATTCCGGGCATTTCGTCCAGAGTCCTTCGGGAGTTTCTTTTTTCTCGGAGGTAGAGGTAAGTATTCCTTTTTTGATTCTTTTGAACCAACGGCTTTTGGTTTCCTCAGTTTTTCCTTCTTCTCCAGCCAGATTGGCATCAAAATCTTCAACTTGCTTGGCCATAACCCTTTTTGTTAATGCACAAATATAGGGATTAAAATAGTTCACAATTTTTATCAGTTAAGTTGATTAATTGCAGCATTTGACGGCCTCGGGGCTAGGGAGAGTAAGAGTCTTTATTTAAAAAAGATGAAATCCGAAGGTCTGATTGTCATAACTACCTTTTGCCGGCGAATTGTGAAATAAGGAAGAAT
>JAEUVI010000386.1 GCA_016787105.1 Chitinophagaceae bacterium
TTTTATTCTTTTATCGTCTTCTGCAGTAGTGCTACTATCGGAAGATTTATGAGTATTTAAATAAGCAACAACATCTCTTAATTCATTATCAGTCCATGATGAAAACGATGGCATTATTGTTTTGAATCTTTTCTGTAGCGCCAGTGCCCTTTCATCTTTTATTGAAATCATATTGGCCGGATTTTTTATCATCCGGTAAAGCCAATCAACAGGTGCCTTACCTGTTATACCGCCCAGGTTCGGTCCTATGCCATCCTGGTTGAAGTTGTGACAAGAGGAACAATTTTTCTCAAACAAAACTTGCCCTGATGCTATTGCAGCAGTGTCGGTAGATATAGCCTCCTTATCGCCAGCGGAATTATTGATACAACTTGCCAGAAAAGGCAGGTATGCCATAAAACTAACCAGGATATAAAACCGCATTCTCAGGCTGCTGTTAGTCTCATTCATTCAATTTTTTATTAAACCAATTTTAGCGGGAGCATCAGAATAAACAATCACATCACCTATATGCACGTACTTTCCTTCCGGAAAATTCAATAGTTTAATGAGCACGTGGTGGTTTCCCTTTGCCAGGTTATATTTCCAGTAAAGATCATAACGGCGTCCATTAAGCGACGCTGGCAGTTTTACGGTTTCTACAAACTTGTTATCAATATGGAGTTCGGCATCATAAACATATGTGGAAGATTTGTCGGACCAGTCCACCACTTCACCCTTCAAAACAAAACCGGTACCTGCAAAGGAAAAATCGATCTCCCGTTTTTCCGGAGTCCAGTTGGCAGCAATTTTATTAATTGGGTATAATCCTTCGAAGCTTTTTTCAAATTTTACCGGTTCCGGTTTCTGGGTTTTTATATTTACTTTATCACCTGACACACTTCCTCCATTTCTTTCAATATTTTTCAAGGCATGCTGATAACTAAGCTCATATACTTTGTTTAGTGACAGGTCAGTGTATTTAAAGTTAATGTCCTCAGCATCCTTTAATCCTTTTCTCCAATACTCCGGTATTTTAGAATAGCCCAGCATAGTACCAAGAATTCCACCTGCTGTAGAAGGGTTGCAGTCAGCATCCTGTCCACAGCGTGTTGTAATCTCAAGTGTTTTTGTAAAATCGCCCTGCCCGTACAATAGTCCGATTACCACATAAGCGGCATTTACTTTCGCGTCAATATTAAAAGGAGCAAATACACCATCAGGACAACCAATTTCATCGGCCCATTTTTTTTGTACCTCAAACCATGCTTCTTTCCAATCGTTCGGATATTTCTTATGACATTCGATTACATCATTTATACATTTATAAAAGTCGCTTTGTGCTGGTATTGTTTTTAATGCCTGATTGATTATACGTGTAACATCGGAGAAAATAAAAGCCTGGGTATACATTGCCCCTACAAATACACCGCCATACCAGCCATCGCCATAATTCATGATATGACCAATTTTGTCACTGATACCGGATGCCGCATTGGGCATTCCGGGGCTCATTAATCCAGCAAAGTCGCTTTCGATCTGGTAGTCGATATCATCTGCATGAGGGTTATTTTCCCAATGACCTGAAAGCGGTGCTGGAATTTTTTGAAGGATATTATATCTCGCGGCTTGATTGGCGTGCCATAATTCAAAACCTGCATGTGCAAATGCGTCAGCAAACAAACCAACCGGCGCATCGAATCCTTTTTTTTCAATTATATCTACAAACGTGATATCCATATACAGGTCATCATACAGACCTGGATTATTTATCATCGTATTCCGCAGATAATCATCCGACCAAATTAAAGGCTGGTAGTCTCCGATAAACGTTCCGGGAAAACGAAACTCATAAGGACCGCCAAAGGTTACGCCTATTGTTTGTCCTGCCCAGCCACCCATTATTTTATCCTTCAGATCAGCATGTGAAAGACTTAATACTGATTGTGAATAAGCGCCTGAAGATGTAATTACAAATAATATCCAGATGCCCCATCTTTTCATAGCTCGATTATCAATTGTTTTCAGAAAGAACAAATAGCATATTGACCCCACGGTTTATACCTGATATAGCAGGGGAAAAAATTGTCCTTCCATTTTTTTACCTCTTTTTACAAATGGGATACCATCGAGAAAGTCATCGTCAATATCTGATTGCGTACCATCTGCAAACGCATTCAGAACAAAAGCCCTTCTTGATCGTTCAGATTTATTCTCATAAGAACCATGCACCAGCAATGGATGATGAAAAGTTGCATATCCTTTTTTCAGCTCAATAGGAATTGGCTTAAACTCTTCCTTTTGTTTGTCTGTAAGAAATTCCATCAGGCCGTTCATGTCACCAGCTAATGATGGTCGGTCAAGCAGGCCCCAATGATGGCTGCCTGGCACATAATATAAGCATCCGTTTTCAGTTGTTGCATCGTCCAATCCTACCCAACAGGTAAGGTGCTGCATAGGCTTAGTACATGTCCAGTAAGAATAATCCTGGTGCCATGCTACAACTCCACCATGCCTGGCTGGTTTACAAAATAGCTGGTCATGCCATAAGCGTACAGAAACATTCCCTAACAATTGGCTGGCAGCCCTGACGAAAACAGGGTTCCAGGCAATATCATGAAAGCCCTTTGTAATACGCCAGTGACCAAGTGAATGAAATAGAACTGAATCCGGGTCTGAAGATTCATTAGAATGAAATTCATAAAATAAATGATGACCCGGATGCTCAGGGTTAGCAATTTCTTCCAACTCTTTACGAAGCTCTTCAACCTGCCAGTCTTCCAGCATTTTTATTCCGGACAAATATCCATTTTCCTGAAAAAAGCTAACCTGCTCGTCCGTTAATTTATACCGATCCCATTCCTCCTTCGTTTCCGGTGTTTTGAAAAAATCAGATAATAATCTATGATATTCGGATAAGTCTTTTGCTACTTTCATTTGGCATTAGTTTATAAGGAGATTAAACAGAAAATGTCTTTCTTACTATAACCAATTCTAAATCAAGATAGATTAACCAATTTCTGCTTGATATCTTCAAGATAAAACTGAAATCAAAACGACTTATTTCAAAATTAGTTTTTCTTTTGTCTCACGTAACTCTAAAATATAAGCAGATTTGTGGTTAAATCAAATATAAATAAAAGGTTTTGAAAAAATAAAATTTATATTTAATGTCATTATATTTAAATAGTTTTTGAACACTTTTCTTTTTTAAAAAATGTGCTGAAATCATCGCCAAGTTTTTATTTTTGTATTTAAAATAATTTTTATGATAAAAGGCGAAGGGAAATCAACGGTAAGCCGACGAATAAAGATCATTGAACAACTCAAAGCAAACGGGAAAGTGGATGTAAAAGAATTGAGCAGCGCTTTGGGAGTTACAGGGGTGACTATAAGAAATGACCTGGAACAATTAGAAAAAAAAAATATTTTGATCCGGGCAAGAGGGGGAGCTATTAAAATAGAGCAGAATAGCCATAATGAAGACTATCCTTTATCAGATAAACAAAAGAAAAACCTTATAGAAAAAAGGGAAATTGGCAAAAAAGCTTCCGAGCTGATCACCAGTGGCAATACTATTATTCTTGATTCCGGATCAACAATACATGAGTTGGCAAAGAATCTGAAAAACTTTGAGGAACTGACCGTCATTACTAATGCCCTGAATGTA
>JAEUVI010000368.1 GCA_016787105.1 Chitinophagaceae bacterium
CAGGCCCCTGTTCGCTAGCAGGGGCTTTTTTATGATTCTTTAAAAAAAGAACTCTTTCACCTTTTTTCACACAATGATATACAGTATGCAACGTTCTGGAAATATCTATCCAATGAAAAGCCTTGTCCATGCCTATCCATACCAACCTAAAATCTGCAAGTGCAGCTGCCAGCCTTGTATTTTATGAACGTTTTCGTGGTTTTTACTCTAAAACAACAAACGAAAAAAACAGTACTGCTAAAGCAAATACCAACTTTTCATCACGATCAATGAGAATGGCTAAGCAGGCTTGTATCGCAATGTCGCATGTTTCAAAACTGGAAATCAGTAAAGAAATGATAAAGCGACTTTCAGTAGCATTTGAACAATGGTTTACCAATGAACAGGTACAGCACAATGAACCTTTTAATTACATGAATACTGTTTGCGGGTTTCGGTTCAATAGCGAAACCTGTTTGAATCAGAAATTTGAGACCAATTTTGAAATAGAATGGAAGTCAACTAATCATATCAATCTAAAAATACCTGCACTCACGCCTCGCATGGATATTATCGCTCCTGCAAGAACATTATCGGTATGTCTAAACATTATTTCAGCCTGCATTTCTATAAATCCCGCCAGGAGTTCTCAATTCCTTAAAAGCTTTTCCTTCGTTCAGAAAGAAAATCCTGCTATACAATTAGTAATTCCTTATACAAAAGATATTACACCGGCAAAGGAAATAGAGATTGCAGTGGCACTACAACCGGGCTGTGCGACTTTGTTGATCGCATCGCTTGAATACATTATTATGCAAAAAGGGAAACTGGCGAACGTGACTGATGCTAAATGGCTGCCGGTAGATATTCTTTCTGCCGTATACAAAAAATAACATCACGTTTTCTTCTCTTTCATAAGTATAAATAGAAAACAGCCCAGAAGGCTGTTTATCTATTTGACGTAATTTTTAACAAGGTAGCTTCGAGACTAATACGTCAATTTGTGGTTTTTCAGGACTGGATTACCAGCATAAGTTCTTTGTTCTTCTTAGTTGTGATGTGTTGTCATAGTTCAACGGCCAAATTGTGTTTTTCAAAGGATACCAAATTAAAAATGGGGTTTCATAGTTGTTTTCAAAGTCTATCGGATTCTGGTTTTTCGTTCAGATATTGATAGCACAAAATAACATCACCAGGAGCTTGTATAAAATAGTAGAAGCTACCGATCTTTTGTAAAACTATCGATAGCTGCTTGTAGATGAATATTTACGGAAAATATCTTCGCAAATCAACGAATCAAAAAAATTAACTAAACCTGCAGTTAATAAAGAACCCCTAAAATTAAAATAAGAATGAAACGTGCAGCATAAACCTGTCACCAGCCTTTACAAATCCATTGGCGAGGTTTTGATGCAGGGGTAATTGATAATTTCCACCTATTATTATTTTTCCCATAACTGTTTCAACGCCGGTTGTAGCCAACAGAATTCTTCCACCTGATCCGTCTGATAAAGATGCACCATCTTTGTCTTTATTGGCAGTTTCATATTGTGTACCCACATTGGGTGCAATAGAGATTTTTTTTGCAAGCCTGAACTTATAATAGGCCTGGGCGCTAAGACTGAATTTATTGCCATAACGGTAATCATACTTGTTGGCTGAATTCAACTTGTATGATGAGTTAATGTTCAGTCCCGCATCCTGCAACCTGATATCGTACATCAGGTTGGCAGTAAAATCAACACTACCCGTACCTAACTGAAACAGATTTGAATTGTCGGCATCCTCAGATTTATCAGCCGATGTATATTCTCCTGTTGGTAACTTAAAACCACCGCCAATCCATAAGCTTTGAACCAGTAATTTACTAGTCAATACTGATTGCTTTTTGTTAAACAATTCATAGTAACCGCTAACAGAAATGTCCCCCAAACCTTTTTTTCGGTTCACATCACCCTGGTTCACTTTTTCGTTAAAATTGAAAGGTATAGATGTCATTAAACGAAACTTCTTGCCGATATTCCAACCGCCCCATACTTCAATAGTGCGGTATGTTTCATCAGTAGTCAAATAAGAAATGGCACCTCCTGCTCCGATATGCGTACGTAATGAATTGAAACGATACCGGAAACCCATAATTGTTTTATTGAAATCCGGCAACAGGCCGATATAACTATTACCAACGCCACACCCGCAGATATCGCATGCGAATGTGATGACAGGAAATAAAAAAATTACTAGTGAAACGGAAATTCTTCTTTTCATAACTTTTTATTGTTCCGATAAAAGTTTGTTTGCAATGAAAACTTTATCGTTAAGTGTTTTTAAAAATGCCTTGACCTTTGTTTTTTCATCTGCGGTCATTGGAATCCCTGGTTCATTGTTTTGCAAAATCATGTCTAAGTTTTGCGTTTGCTTTACACCAGATGAATAATGATCAAGCACGGCATCCAGCGTAAGGAAGCGGCCATCATGCATATAAGGTGCTGTATAGTCGAGGTTACGAAGGCTGGGTACTTTGAATTTGTATCTGTCTGTTTCATCCAGCGTAATAGCATACCTGCCTGCATCATCAATTAGCCCTATGCCAATTCCATTATTACGGAATGACTGATCGGTAAACAAAGGTTCAGTATGACAGCTGCTGCATTTCTGTTTATATAATGCATACCCTTCCTCTTCTTGTTTTGTAAAAGTTTTTCCTTCTTTCCGGATAACGCTGTCATATTTTGAATTGCTGCTCACACACATTGCCATAAACTGCGAAAGTGCTTTCATAAACCTGGCAGTACTAACCTCAGTTGTACCAAATGCCGATTGAAACAAACCTGGGTAATCGGGATGCGCTTTTAATTTTGAAATCACATTCGTTACTGTTTCATCCATTTCAACATGGTTAGTAATCGGGGCTACTGGCTGCAAGTCCAAATCAAATACACCACCATCCCACATAAAGCTTGTATTCCAGGCGAGGTTCATGATTGGAGGTGAATTGCGCACTCCGAGTTTGTCTTCTATTCCATGACTAACACTATGTCCATGCTGTGTGAATGCCGAAGTTTGTATATGGCAACTACCGCAACTGATTGTATTATTCCTGGAAAGAATTGGGTCATAAAATAATTTTCTGCCAAGCTCAAATCCTTCCTTTGTTACAAGGTTAGTTGCAAAACGATAAACAGGCTCAGGAAAATTTCCAGGCTGTTGAAAAGATAAAAATTGCTTTTCAACAGACTTGGTACATGCGTAAACAGAAAATGCCAAAACAGTTAATATGATAAAATATTTCTTCCTCATATTTAATTCTCCGTATGATCGTGACGAAAAATGGTCGAATAGTTATTGGAAATATTAGCACTGAAATCATCAAACATTACAACAGGTTTTGCTGCAATGCTTAACTGTGTGCTTCCATTAAACAGCTTCGCGATATCAACCATCAGGTGAATGTTACTTTCACCGCCGGCAGGTACTTTGGCAATACCCCCTGTAGTAAGGTCCAATTTTACTTCCCGGATGTTATTAATCGTAGGTGAAGAATAACCGCCAAATCCTCCGATATGGTACATAAACACATTGCCTGCCTCTGCAGAAGCTGGTGATACACCTTCTATTTTAAAGAAAATATACCCGCTATTCCAAGACCAGTACATGCCATTGGCACCTGCGGCTGGATCAAGAACACCTGTTCTGCGGGCTATATCCATTGTATTTCTCAGGCTGTCCACACCGATAGTGAAAGCTACTTGCCTGTACTCGCCTTTGGGTATTGTTACTTCAGCACTGTGCGAAGCTTCATCACTTTCATCTATTAAAAAATAACTGCTATCCTGCGGCACTACTACCTCTACTCCGGCTGTATTTGTTACTTTGATATTGCTGATATAATACTTTAAGGTTGATACTTTATAATTTTCGCCCGAACTATTTGTGTATGTAACTGTATTGAGAAAAAGATTTTGTCCATCAACTATGTTATCGAACTCAATGGATAGACGACCGGGGTTATTATTCTCCGGCACATCATCTTTTTTGCAGGATACAAGAGACACGAAAAGCAATGCAGCTATAGATAAGTATGATTTCATACTGGTAATTATTAAAATGAATGATTAAATAAAAGCCTGTAGCAAAAATTTTTGCTGTTGCTACAGAATGTAGCAATCAAATTGCACAGATATAACTAAATAGTAAAACAGCTTAAGCACCGGGCGGGTGGAATACAGGACTTGAAATATCAACAGTAGTATTATCCTGGTAAAAGGGATAAAGATTTTTTTCTCTCAATATTCTTGTTTCGGGAGCTGTAGTAAAAAATGACTTTGAAGAAAGATTGGTTTCATTTTTACCTGCTGATTTATTTTCAGGATTTTCCTGCTCTTTCTTTTCTTGTCTGGCAAGCTTTTTCATAAACTGACATTGACCATTGCAGTGAAGCATTGGCCGGGCCTTATTCACACAATTCTTAGCATAAGCAGGGGTATTCAGGTAATAGTCAAGTGCAATAAACTGGTTGGCAAATGCCTGCACAGCAAAAGAAAGAAGCAATATGAAAGCACTTATTTTTTTCAGCACTTGCCGATTTTTTGCAAATCTAATTATAAATGCTATCTGATAGGTATGATTAAAGTCAGGAGATAGACTCTTCCTTGTCATATGGTATTAAGATACCAATAGAGTTTTCATTTTAACTATCAATAAAGATATTTAAGTAACATAGTCAAATAGAAAGTATAATATCAGGATGAATAACTCCATCGGATATTATACCTTTTTTTTTATCTTTTCGACAAGGTCGTCAGCAATTCTGACAGGTAATCCAATGTCATTGTAAAACCTTCCTTGAAACCCATTTCAATCATTTTCTCCATACGCTCACGCGACTCATTGTAAATGGAAATGCTGACAGTTGTAATTGCATTTTGTTCTTCAAAATTCAAATTCCAGTCCGAACCAGGCAGTACAGGATTTTCATCTTTATCTGAAAAAGCATTCAGGAATTTAAAATTGGTTTTTGGACTAATGGAAGTATACTGCTGCAGCGACCAGTGTTCCTGTCCTTCAGGGCTTACCATTGCATAAAACCTTCTCCCTCCTACTTCAAAATTCATAACCTTTGTTTTTGATGACCATGGCTTAGGGGCCCACCACTGATCAAGAATTTCCTTTTTGGTAAATGCATCCCAGACCAGGGAAAGATCTGCATCGAATTCTCTTGTAATGTATGCTGTCTTTGCGTCCATGTCGACAGTAAAGTCAAATAGCAGGCTGTTACTCATTTTTTTTGTTTTTTTATTGTTGATAATACGTTGTCCAATTGATTAAATCGCGTTTCCCAGATTTTTCTGAATTGGTTAAGCCATTTATCAATCTCTTTCATTTTTTCAATTTCAAGAGAATAATAAATTTCTCTGCCCTGCTGTTCTGGTTTTACCAGTTCGCACTCTGTAAGTATGCGAAGGTGCTTGGAAACAGATTGCCGGGTAGTATTGAAATTTTCGGCGATTGCGTTGGGCGTCATTGCCTGTAATGCGATTAAAGTAATAATGGCACGTCTTGTTGGATCGGCAATGGCCTGGAAGATATCCCGTCTCATTTTTCTTGTATTTTATTTACGAAACTAATTGGTTGCAAATATATGTGCAACTATTTGGTTTCGCAAATTTATTTTATGAATCCTAAAGCTGAGAAAGACGCTTTGAATATTGTTATTTATCAATTTTCAAATTAGGCCTTTGCAAATTATTGCCAGTTTTGTACGTAACTTCTCGTTAACAGTTTAAAACTAATTAGCTACAGCATGCTTAGGAAATCCTTAAAATGGCTTTTGATCATTTGTTTGCCTATAGTGGGTTGCTTCAAATTTGTTGTGCGGGGAAACAACAGGTGCACTGCTTTATGGCATCATGGAATTTGGTTGCCATCCAGCACCCACAATATACATTTCACCTTATATCCTGAATTTCCACGGATTTTAGATGACTGGGCGATAAACGAATGCGAGATGAGTAAGAAGGATTACTTTCAACTTCTTGATAACAGAACTTATTCGTACATAACCTACC
>JAEUVI010000452.1 GCA_016787105.1 Chitinophagaceae bacterium
GTGTTCCCGATATTAATCGGGATCTGCGACAAAAAAGGGCACCGGAAAACGAAATACAACGCGTTTTCCGAAAACGCCTTGATTAGGCTGAATTGCTACTGTGACTTCAACTTCAGGAATGCTACTAACTTTCTAAACATTACGATTTTAAGATCAATAGAATTACTGAATGATAAACGGAGCGTCGCAACAGCAGTTAAATAGAATTACTGCAGATGACTCATAAAAAATTATCTTGCGCAATAAATGATTGTATAATGAAATTGGTTTCCTACATAAAAGATGAACACGAGCAATTGGGTGTGCTGGTAAATAACATGGTATATGATATGGATATACTGCATCCTGATCTGCCGAATTCGATGAATATGTTCCTGACTTACTGGGAAGATAGCTATCCGATAGCCCAGGCAGGTGAACTCATGCTCCGTGAAGGGTCGAGAACAAGTAATAAAGGCGTGCCGGTCAATAGTGTTCAGTTGATTGCGCCGGTACCTTTCCCGCCGAGTTGCAGGGATGGTTATGCCTTTCGCCAGCATGTGGCTGCCGCGAGGAGAAACCGCAAAGTAGAAATGATTCCTGCATTTGATCAGTTCCCGATATTTTACTTTACCAATCATCATAGTATACAGGGGCCGGGCAATGTACGTTGCATGCCCGATCATTTTGAAGAACTGGATTTTGAACTGGAAGCTGCAATTGTTATCTGTAAACATGGAAGAAATATAAAAGCGGAAGAGGCGGACGAATATATCGGCGGGCTCATGATCATGAATGACCTGAGTGCGAGAAAACTGCAGAGAGAAGAAATGCTGCTGAACCTCGGGCCCGCGAAAGGAAAAGATTTTTCTACCGTATTGGGCCCATGGTTGGTGACATTGGATGAACTGTCGCAATACGAAACAGCGCCGAAAGAAAACCATACAGGTAAAAACTGGAACCTGCCGATGAAGTGTTGGGTAAATGGTGTGCAGGTAAGTGACGGTAATGTTGCTGATATGGATTGGACATTCGCGGAGATTATAGAACGTGCTTCTTATGGTGTTGATTTATATCCCGGTGATGTGATAGGAAGCGGTACGGTAGGTACAGGTTGTTTTCTCGAACTGAACGGCACAGGCAAACTGAATGATGCTAATTATACAGAACAATGGTTGCAACCCAATGATGTAGTGGAAATGGAAATTGAAGGATTGGGAAGGTTGAGCAATACGATAGTAGCGGAGGAAACGGATTGGAGTATTTTGGGAAGAAAAAAATGATTCTTCAATGAATGTAGCAGCTATTAAAAAGTATTTACTCCTTGTGACTATTGCAGTCTTTGTTTCGGCATCCACTTATTCTCAAAAGCCAGCGAATGGTATTTACACCTATTCCATTGCATTTGCCGAGTGGGGAGGCAAATCTTTAGGCGCTACATGTACTGTTATCATTAAAGGCGATTCTATTAAAATAGTTCATAACGGAAAAGGAAATCTTACAGGGAACAAAGGAGATATAATGGATGAAGGCATTATTATGAAACATAAGAAAACCGGAAAATGGATTATCGGCCGTAAAAAAGAAGATATCAACGCAAAAGAGATTGGTGGTTGCAGTGAAGGTCCTTCAGTAATAGATTTCAAAAATAAAAAATGGTGGAGTTGCTGAGATTCTCGTTTATTTCTTCAACCTGTTCAACTTCTTTCCTTTTTCAACAAACGTCTCCACAATTCCTCTTGTTTCCAAGTCCAATCGGATAGAAATTGTATACCAGGGAATTGATTTCTTGAAATCCGGTAACTGTTTGAGAATAATTTTTACGACGTCATCTGTGAGTTCGGTAAATGTTTTTCCCTTGCTTCCTTTTAAACTTTTCAGGATAGCGGCTTTTACCGGTTCATAGATGGCGGCATCAAATTTCCTTTCTGTACCTGTGGCAGGATGTGTAACAATTATTTTTTTAGCAGCCGCTTTAGCCATTGCTTATCGTTTATCCTTAAAAAAATCTTTCATCAGTTTTGCGCAATCCTCTTTTAATACGCCGGTAATGAGTTCTGTTTTTGGGTGAAAAGGCCAGGCCCCACCAACTGTTTTTTTATAACCATTTTTTTCATCAGCCGCACCAAACACAACACGTTTTATCTTGCTCCAGTATAAAGCGCCGCTGCACATGAGGCATGGTTCTATAGTTATATAGATTGTCGCGTCCATTAAATATTTTCCGCCCAGCGAATTAAATGCGGAAGTGAGTGCAATCATTTCCGCATGAGCGGTAGGGTCGTTCAGGCGCTCAGTCATGTTATGCCCGCGTGCAATGATTTTTTCATTCACCACCACCACCGCGCCAATAGGAATTTCTCCATCTTCAAAAGCACGTTTGGCTTCTTTCAAAGCCTGCATCATAAAATATTCATCCGTCATACTGTTAAAGATAAAAATTAGCTGCAACTTTGGTTATACCGGTTTACATCACATAAAAAACCATTGCATGCCTGTATCTTTTCTGCAGATAATTATCAGCCTGCTGGCAGGCATCCTTCTGATTATATTGCTCACTGCTAAATTTCGTATTCACGCATTTTTTGCGTTACTGCTCGCTTGCTTTGTAGTTGGTATTGGCGTGCAAATGAATTTTGCAGACATCATCACTACGGCGAAACAAGGTTTTGGCCATATCATGCAATCGCTTGGTTTAATTATCGTGCTCGGTACTACGCTTGGTGTAATACTTGAGCATACCGGGGCTACACAGGTAATGGCTTCCTTTATTCTGAAAAAAACAGGACAGCATAACGCGCCAGCTGCGATGGGCATTACTGGCTTTATTACCGGGCTTCCTATTTTTTGTGATTCAGGATATATTGTATTGAGCGGATTGAACCAATCATTGGCCAAACGTACAGGTACGCCGGTAGCAATAATGGCTGGTTCACTCGCTACAGGTTTATATTCCGTTCATTGTTTGATTCCGCCACATCCCGGTGCGTCGGCTGCCGCTTCAACGATAGGTGTTGAGTTTGGCAAGCTGATTTTATATGGAATCCTCATAGCGATACCGGCAAGTATTGCCGGGTATTATTGGGTGAAGTATGCAGGCAGAAAATATAAAAATGAAGTAGTGAATGTGGAGGCAACAAACGACAAAACAATTTCAGCAATGCCGGTATCATCCGCATTCCTTCCTGTAATTGTTCCGATTTTATTAATAGCTGTCAAATCATTTTTAACTATCGAGAAAAGCGGAAGTTCTGTTATAGTAAATGTTTTTTCAGTACTGGGCGATCCTGTTATAGCATTATCAGTTGGCATACTGCTATCATTTACAGGAATACGAAACTGGAATAAACAGGAGTTTGGCAAACTGCTAACTGATGCGGTTGAAAAATCAGGGGGCATCCTCGTTATCATTGGCGCAGGTGGCGCGTTCGGCGCTATTTTGGCGGCCACCAATATCGGACAGCATTTTGGCAATGCATTACCACTGGAAAAGCTGGGAATTTTCTTTCCGTTTCTGCTTACGTTTATTTTAAAGACAGCGCAGGGTTCTTCCACAGTAGCGATTATTACAGCGGCATCTGTTATAGCCCCATTATTACCTGCGTTGGGGCTTGAAAGCAGTGAAGGAAAATTGCTGGCTGTATTATCAATGGGTGCGGGCTCTATGATGATATCGCATGCCAATGATGCCTATTTCTGGGTGATTACAAAATTTTCAGGACTCGAAATGAAAACGATGTTGCATGTTTACTCAATTGCTACTTTGTGTATGGGAGTTGTTGCGTTGGGGATGGTGTATATTGTATCTTTATTTATATAAAAATAAACATGCCAGGGATTGCAGAGCAATTAAAAGACTTACGCCGCTATTACGATAGTGGTGCAACAAAATCATATGAATTCCGTAAGGAACAATTGAAAAAATTAAAGGCAGCTGTCCTTCAGTACGAAAATGAAATATACGAGGCCCTTTATTCGGATTTAAAAAAATGTAAAGAAGAAACTTATGCAGCTGAAATCGGTTTGTTGTTGGCGGAAATAAATGTAGCATTAAAAAACCTGCGCAGGTGGATGGCTCCCCAGCGTGCGGCAACCGATTTGGTAAACCTTCCTTCGCAATCAAAAATATACAAGGATCCGCTTGGAGTTGTACTCATTATTAGTCCGTGGAATTATCCGCTTCAATTAGCACTCATACCGCTTGTCGGCGCAATCGCCGGTGGTAACTGCGCTGTAGTAAAACCATCCGAACTATCTTCTGCAACATCCGCAGTTATTGAAAAAATAATATCGCAAACTTTTTCTCCCGGATATATAAAAGTAATACTGGGCGATGGCGCAGAGAAAATACCAGAGATGATGAATGTTTTCCGTTTCGATCATATTTTTTATACCGGAAGCATACCTGTAGGCAGGAGTATTTACCAGGCGGCAGCGAAAGACCTGATTCCCGTTACACTTGAGTTGGGGGGTAAAACTCCAGCAATAGTAGAAGCGGATGCGGATATTGCTTTAGCATCGAAGAGAATAGTATTTGGGAAATTCTTAAACACGGGACAAACCTGCATTGCACCAGATTACCTGCTGGTACATGAATCGATAAAAGAAAAGCTGGTTATAAGGATGAAATCTGATATCGAAAAGTTTTATACAAAGGATCCGGCGCAATCTTATGAATATGGCAAAATTATAAATGAACGTAGGTTTGATAAACTGCTTACCTATCTTTCCCAGGGAAAAATTATTGCCGGTGGCAAACACAATAGATCAAAACTTTATAT
>JAEUVI010000532.1 GCA_016787105.1 Chitinophagaceae bacterium
ATTGGAAGGATCGCCGCCACTGCCTCCATCGCCGGTTGCAAAATATAAATAGCCATCTTTCCCGAAATTTAATTTTCCGCCATTATGATTTGTAAAGCCGGGATGAGGTATAGTAATAATAATTGTTTTAGATGCAGGATCGGCAATATTGGGATTGTTGCTCACTTTATATCTTGCAATTTCCAGGTTTCCGCTCAGGTTCGTATAGTAAACAAAGAAAAAGCCATTTGTCTTATACCCGGGATGAAATGCCATACTGAGTAATCCTCTTTCACCACCGCTTACCAGGCCTGTTACGGTTATAAAATCTCCAACAAGTTGAAGCGATTGGTCAAAGACTTTTATTATGCCATTCTGTTGAGCTATAAAGAGACGGTTACTTCCGTCATTTGCATGTGCGATGTCAATCGGTGTGGTAAGTGAAGTAATAACAGGTTTATAGCTAAGCGAGGGCTGAGCAGCCAATTGCAAACAGATAATCGGTAATAGGAAAAGGCAGTATAGGGCTTTAAATACAAGCCGCAGGAAAATGTTCATTGTCGAACTCTTTGGTTGTATGAATTTACGAATTCCATAAACAGCGGGATTTGTATAAGGGCTTTTACGGTATAACTGTTTTTTTGTATCCTTAACGAGCAGGTATAAAAAAAGGTTGTCCCTTGCGGGAACAACCTTTTTTTAAAAAATATTTTCTTAGTTATAAAGTCTTCAATACATCATTCATATTTCTTACTGCAGCAGCGCTTTTGTTAAACTCAGCCTGTTCTGCTTCATTCAATCCAAAGTCAAGAATTTTTTCCCAGCCATTCTTTCCGATGATAACAGGAACGCCAAGGCAAATATCTTTTTGTCCGTATTCGCCTTCCAGTTTTACACAACAGGTAAATAATTTCTTTTCATCACGTACAATAGCTTCTACCATTGCAGCGCCCGCAGCACCCGGTGCATACCATGCGGATGTTCCAATCAACTTTGTAAGCGTAGCGCCCCCTACCATTGTATCAGCTACAATTTGTTTTTGCTGAGCCTCGCTGAGGAATTTTGTAACGGGTACAGAGTTCCATGTTGCAAAGCGGATTAATGGAATCATGGTTGTATCACCATGACCACCAACTACCACTGCATTCAAATCTGCAGGGCTGCATCCGAGGTGCTGGCTTAGTTGATAACGGAAACGTGCACTGTCCAAAGCGCCACCCATTCCTATAATTCTGTTTTTGGGTAAGCCTGTTGCCGTTAATGCGAGATAAGTCATCGTATCCATCGGGTTACTGATAACGATGATGATTGTATCCGGGGAATATTTAAGAATATTTTCAGCAACACTTTTTACGATTCCTGCATTCACTCCAATAAGCTCCTCTCTCGTCATACCGGGTTTGCGTGGCAGACCTGATGTGATAACAACTACGTCACTACCGGCAGTTTTAGAATAGTCATTGGTAGAACCAACAATTTTTGTATCGAAACCAAGCAATGCAGCGGTCTGCATCATATCCTGCGCCTTACCTTCTGCTACGCCTTCTTTTATATCCAGCAAAACCAATTCTGTCGCTAATTCTTTTCTGGCAATATTATCGGCACAGGTAGCTCCAACTGCTCCGGCACCTACTACGGTCACTTTCATGAAATGTATTATTTATCGGATGAGAGAAATTATTTGCGGGGCAAAGATAAGCGGGAACAGCGTAGCTTATGCCTGTTTGCAGACAAAGTTTCTGCGGGTTTTTAAAGGTTGGTCGCTTATTTTTTATTTAGCTCTTCCAGTATTTTGGTTACACCATATGATCCTTCATGGGTAGAAATCAGTTTCCGGGATTTATTGTAAAACGCCATGAACGGGAGATTGTGAATCATGAAAAAGGAAGGGAGCGTGAAGTGTTCATCACGGCCCATTATGATATTGGGATAATCCTTGATTTTGTATTCTACATAAAACGCTTTCATCTTATCAAATGATTCCGGCGTAGCCATCACGATATTAATTTTCTTAAACTTATCTATGTTGGCAGTTATCTCTTTTGTTTCATGCTGGCAATGTTCGCAACCGGGATTGAAAACGATATACAGTGTAGGCTGATTTTTTTTCAATTTCTCTTTTGTAAAATAAGAGCTACTGTCAGCGAGTAAAAGTTTTGCTGCTGGTATAGTTGGAAAACGAAGATAGGGCGCTTCGGGTTCAGCAGTTTGCGATTTTGCGCCTAAAGCCAGCAACACAACAAAAACAGCACAGAGTAATTTTTTCATCACTACTTTTTTCAAAAATAAGAAGGATTCTTTTTAGGAAATCATAAAATAAATTTGGCGATCTACGAAAAATTCGTAGATTTACGAAAATTTCGTAGACATGAAAGAAAAGCTTACCCAACAGGAAGAACAAGCCCTGCAGGCTTCATTTAAAACAGGCGAGGGAAATATTAAAATGATAATGGAGAATATGGATGATGAATTGCCCTATACCACGGTTGCGTCCACTATTAAGAACCTGGAACGAAAGGGATATCTGCAAAGCCGTATGGTGGGTAATGCCTATGTGTACAAGCCTTCAATAACGGAGGATGAATTTAAAAAGACATTCATGAGCAGTGTTGTGAAGGACTATTTCGATAATTCTTACAAGGAGCTTGTGAATTTTTTTGTGGAGCAGAAGAAACTATCTGCAAAAGAACTGCAGGAAATAATTGCCCTGATAGAAAAAGGTAAATAGTATAATAACCTAAATGGATTATCATGCCAGTGATTTTTTTATACCTGTTTAAATTATCGCTTAGCCTCGTTATTGTATACCTCTTTTATCGTTTTGTTTTGCAGAGGCTGACGTTTTACAACTGGAACCGGTTTTATCTTTTTGCATATACAGTGCTATCTTTTTTTATTCCTTTTATAAACATTACACCTGTACTGGAAAGGAATGAAATGGTAAATAACAAAGCGCTGCAATTTATTCCATCTATTACCACGCTTGGCAGCACGAATAGTGAAATGCCTCTTCAGGCAGACAGCGCGGTTTCTTTTTCACTATGGGACTGGGCACTTTTGTTATTCGGGGCCGGTGTTCTCGTTATGCTTACGCGTATGTTGATGCAGCTATTTTCTTTCAGAAAAATTGTAAACAAAGCCACACTTATTTCAAATGACAGCGTTAAGCTCTACCAGGTGAATCAATCAATTATTCCTTTTTCATTTGGTAATTCAATTTTTATAAACAAGCAACAACATACCGAACAAGAACTGGAAGAAATCATAAGTCATGAATTTGTACATATCCGGCAGAAGCATACGATAGATATTGTGTGGTCAGAGTTGCTTTGTATCCTGAATTGGTACAACCCTTTTGTATGGCTTATCCGTAAGAGCATCCGCCAGAACCTTGAATTTATCGCAGACGATAAGGTGTTGCAATCAGGGATCGATAAAAAGCAGTACCAGTATTTATTATTAAAAGTTACAGGAAATAATCATTTCAGTATAGCCAGCCAATTCAATTTTTCCTCACTTAAAAAAAGAATAGCCATGATGAACAAAATGAAAAGTGCCAACGCGCAGCTTATTAAATTTTTATTTATGCTGCCTCTGGTAGCAATACTTTTGGTTGCGTTCAGAAATAATAGTACAGAGCTGACTAAACTAAAAAAGCACCGTTATTCAGTGTCTGTTGACACTCCGGTTAAGATACTTTCTGACACCTTGCCCGGTGATAGCAAACCTTATATTCTTGAAGTACTCATTAATAAAAAAGGGAATGATACGACCATTGTAGTTAGAGACAAAAATAAAAAGGAAGTAAAGCGTATGTCAATCGCCGAGTGGAATGAAAAGGAGAGCTATTATGAAAACCTATACGGTA
>JAEUVI010000533.1 GCA_016787105.1 Chitinophagaceae bacterium
GACTCGTCTCTCGGTCCAATACCCCATTTCATGATTACACCACCTAAAAAAAGACTTTGGATTGTTGGTGCAGGTTCGGTAGCTGCCTATGCAGGTACACTTGCTATTCTCGATCGTGCATGGTATGCCAATTATCCACGGCAATCCTTTCATACATTTAATGACAACAAAGAATGGCTGCAGGTAGATAAAATTGGCCATGCATGGACAGCATATAATACGGGCTATGGTACTGCCGCACTCTGGAGATGGGCAGGACTATCGCCAAAAAAAGCTGCAATCGCTGGCGGACTTAGTGGTGTAGCATTTCTTACTACGATTGAATATCTTGATGGCCGCTCTGCCAAATGGGGATGGAGCTGGGGCGATATGATTGCGAATGTTACAGGTTCAGGGCTTTTCATTGCACAGGAACTTGCATGGCAGGAACAGCGCATCCAGTTTAAGTTTTCTTTTCACAATAAACAATACAAAGAAGATATACTTGAAAAACGTGCGGATGATTTGTTTGGCAATAGCTTGTATGAACGGATGCTGAAAGATTATAACGGTCAGACGTATTGGCTGAGTGCAAACCTGAAATCATTTTTCAAACAAAGTAAACTGCCCTCGTGGCTGAATATAGCAGCTGGCTATGGGGCCGATGGCATGTTTGGAGGATTTGAAAACAAATGGACAGATGAAACGGGTGCAGATATTTCCCGTAATGATATTCCAAGAAAAAGGCAATTCTACATCGCACCTGATATTGATTTCACAAAAATCAAAACAAATAAAAAGTGGGTTAAATCAATATTGTTTTGTTTAAATGCTTTCAAATGCCCTGCCCCAGCCCTGATGCTTGACACAAAAGGTAAAGTGAAAGCCTATCTTCTTTACTTCTGACTTTATTAAAAAAAATTATTGCTACGTAGGTAAAACGGATATTGCCATTTGCTTAAATAATAAAATAACAATATCTTGTTTTTAAACCTATAACTATGCGAATTTGTATATTTCTAATCATTTCATCGTTCTTTCTCTGCAGCTGTGCTACTATTATAAGCGGAAACACTTACCCGTTGAGTATCCGCACAGAACCCGCAGGAGCCACTGTAACTGTTACAAACAAAAAAGGAAAAGAAATTTTTACAGGCAAAAGTCCGGCGAAATTGAAAGTAAAATCCGGAGCCGGGTATTTTACAAAAGCGCAATATTTTGTAAAACTGAATGCACCTGGATATGCCGAGAAAATTGTTACCGTCAATTTTAAATTCAATGGCTGGTATGTTGGTAACCTTGCTATCGGCGGAGCGCTGGGCATGATTGTTATTGATCCGCTTACCGGTGCCATGTGGCGTATAGCAGATCCTGTTGTAGATGAAAAGCTGGAGCAATCCCTTGAACCAATACTTAAAATTATAAGCATTGCCGACATGCCGGAAGACATGAAATCCAGATTGGTAAAATTATAATACTGGTAATGCAAAGTTTTCTTGTATTACGACAATGCTTCACCTATACAAATAAATATTTTCCACTACCAGCTATCTGACTAAATAAAACTTATTGTATAAAGGCACCCAGCACATCCTTATCATCTACCTCTACATAAATATGCTCCTGCAGCGTAGTGGCCATAGATAGCCCGACATAATCAGGATGTACCGGAAATGTTTTATGGCTGCGTTCTACCAATACAAGTGTCTGTATTTTTTTGGGTTGGTATGCGAGAAAAGGTTTTAGTGCGTATAATAAAGTTTTGCCGCTGTTAGCCACATCATCAATAACAATTATAACCTTGCCGGTAAAATCGATATCCTTGTTTACTGTTACATCTTTTGGCTGGTGTTTATCAAGAGTAATGGTTATCAGATCTGTCTTTACAGACGATATTGCTGAAAGTAACTGCTGAATATTTCTTGCTACCACGCTCCCGCTTTCGCGGATACCCGCGAGCACGATATACTCCTCTCCTGTATTATTCTCCAGTATCTCATAGGCCATGCGTTTCAGTTTACGGGCTGCCACTGCCTTATCAAGAATGTATTTCTTTTCTGCTGTCATGGCATCAAAAATAATGGATAAAACCAAGTTTCACGCAAAGAAAGTCACTGAGTTGAGCTTTCTATGCAAACAACTCTTCGATATAAGAGCGAGGGAGTGTACATCCTTAGCTGAAATCACAGTAGTATTGGCACTTAACCAGGGCGTTCCCGAAAACGGGTGGCTTATCGTTTTCGGGTGGCTTTTTTTGTCGTAGATCCCGATGACTATCGGGATTCTTTTTGAATAAATAAAAATAAAATAAACAACTTCTGAAAAGAACTGATAAAGAAGCATTTTGCTCCTATGAAACAACAATGTTAATTTAGCATTACCAACCCCGTTACTATGCACTACATTCCGCAAATACTATTCATATTACTCACCATCATTGCGATTACATTTTTTTCAAAAAAAATAAAAGAAATACGCCGCAACATTCTGCTTGGCCGCGATGAAGTAATAAATGACAATCCCGGCTTACGGTGGAAAAATGTGTTGCTGCTTGCATTTGGGCAAAAGAAAATGTTTCGCAATCCACTCGTCGCTGTTCTTCACTTCTTTGTTTATGCAGGTTTTATTATTATCAATATTGAAGTACTGGAAATTGTACTGGATGGTATTTTAGGCACGCACCGTTTGTTCGCAGCACCGTTAGGCTCCTTTTACAACTTCCTGATTAATTCATTTGAAATACTTGCCCTCCTCGTTATTATTGCCTGTGCTGTATTTTTAATAAGAAGAAACATTTTGAAACTGCGCCGTTTTACCAGCAAGGATCTTAACGGCTGGCCACGCAGCGATGCTAATTATATCCTCATTACCGAAATAGTATTGATGACACTCTTTCTTACCATGAATGCAAGCGATACACTGCTGCAGGCAAGAGGTATAGAACATTATGCTGAAGCTGGTACGGGAAATTTCATCATTTCACAATACCTGCACCCATTATTGAACAGTATAAGCAGTGGCGGACTGGTTACACTTGAACGTAGCTGCTGGTGGCTGCATATTATCGGCATTTTCGCATTTCTCAATTACCTGCCATGGAGCAAGCACCTGCACATCATGCTGGCGTTTCCAAATGCATACTATGCACGGTTATTGCCAATGGGTGAAATGCGAAATATGAAGGAAATACAAAATGAAGTACTCTATGCCATGCAGCCAGAACTTGCCCCTGCTGCTGATGGAACAGAAACGAAACATAAGTTTGGCGCAAAAGACATAATGGATCTTAGCTGGAAAAACTTACTGGATGCGTATAGCTGTACGGAATGCGGCCGATGCTCTGCAGCCTGCCCTGCAAACATGACGGGTAAAGCATTATCACCACGCAAAATAATGATGGATACCCGTGACCGCGCAGCCGAAGTAGGACAGAACATTAACAGCAATGGCGAATATAAAGACGACGGAAAGTCTTTACTCCACAATTATATAACAACCGAAGAACTGCGTGCCTGCACTACCTGTAATGCCTGTGTGCAGGAATGCCCGGTGAGCATCAACCCGCTTGATATAATACTGCAACTTCGCCGCTACCTTGTAATGGAAGAAAGCAATGCGCCGCAGGAATGGAATACTATGTTCAGCAATACTGAAAACAATTTTGCACCCTGGAAATTCAGCCCGGATGAAAGGGATAAATGGACGAGTGAGGTTTGATAAATATTAAAAGTCACGTGGTAAATTTATTATCTACGCTCCACATATAAATATTTTCAATAATCGTCATTTACGCTACT
>JAEUVI010000579.1 GCA_016787105.1 Chitinophagaceae bacterium
CTCTGCATTGCACGCACTCGAGGGGTGGAAACATTTAGAAACCGCTGTAGTGCCTAAAATCTATGATGCGACTGTTGCAGATGAAAACCTGGAAGTAAGTACAGAAGAAGCATATGAAATGCTGAAAGCAGTAGCTAAACATGAAGGAATAATTCTCAGCCCTTCATCAGCAGCTAATATTGCCGGTGCTATTCGTGTGGCTGAAAAACTGGAAGAAGGAATTGTTGTTACTATGCTTCCCGACAATGCAGATAAATACAGTGAAGTAATAAAAAAGCTTTTATAACATGTTAAATATAGAACAAGCTGCTTACGATGAAATGATACAGGATGCTGTAAAAACTTTTCCGGATGAATGCTGCGGCTTCTTATTTGGAAATGAAAACGATGGCATACGCACTATCAGTAAAATACAGGTAGTGGATAATGCAAAAGAGGGTGATAAAAGAAGGCGGTTTGTTATTTCTTCCAAAGATTACATGAAAGGAGAACGGTTTGCTGATGAGAACAATTTGCAGTTACTGGGTGTTTATCATTCGCATCCCAATCACCCGGCAATACCATCGGAACATGACAGGGTAGCGGCTCAACCGTATTTTTCTTATATTATTTTATCAGTTATCGAGAAGGAGTTTGATCATATCCGTTCCTGGCAGTTAAACGAAGTACAACAATTTGAAGAAGAAAAAATAGTTTCACAACAATTAAATTAAAATCACCAATGGCTACAGTTATTATTCCTACACCATTAAGAAAGTTTACAAACAATACAGCAAAGCTCATCATCAATGCCGGTAATGTGCAGGATGTGGTCAATGATCTGTCACTGAATTTTCCGGAACTAAAAAGGCATTTACTGGATGAAAATGGTAAAATCCGTTCGTTTGTAAATGTGTTTGTAGGAGATGATGATATCCGTGATTTGCAGCAGGAAAATACATCTGTGAAAGAGGAGTCTGTGATAAGCATTGTTCCTGCTATTGCAGGGGGTGTTAAATAATGATTTATAAAAATAAATTATAAAAGATGGCGAACGATACAATACAATTTACAAAAGAAGAGCTGGCACGATACAACCGGCATATCATCATACCTGAGTTTGGGATGGAAGCGCAAAAAAAATTGAAAGCCGCAAAAGTACTGGTAATCGGTTCCGGAGGTTTGGGTAGTCCCGTGTTGCTATACCTTGCAGCAGCGGGTGTAGGAACTTTAGGTATCGTTGATTTTGATGTAGTGGATGACAGTAATCTTCAAAGGCAGGTATTATTTGGTATTGATGAAATAGGAAAGCCAAAAGTAGAAGCAGCGAAACGAAGGCTGGAATCATTGAACCCACATATTAAAATCAATTTGTACAATACGCATATTAATTCCGGAAATGCATTGGATATCATTCGCGATTATGATGTAGTAGCTGATGGCACGGATAATTTTCCGACACGTTACCTTGTAAACGATGCGTCTGTTTTGCTTGGTAAGCCAAATGTATACGCCTCTATTTTCCAGTTTGAAGGACAGGTTTCTGTTTTTAATTATACAAATGCAAAAGGAGAATTAGGGCCTAATTACCGCGACTTATATCCCACACCTCCGCCTCCAGGATTGGTGCCCAGCTGCGCAGAAGGCGGAGTATTAGGTGTGCTGCCAGGTATTGTTGGTAGCTTACAGGCTTCTGAGGTTATAAAAGTAATAACAGGAGTAGGAGAAACATTATCAGGTCGTTTTTTCATTTTTGATGCGTTGAATTTTGAAACAAGGACATTTAAAATAAAGCGCAATCCGACTAATCCGCTGAATGGTGAAAACCCGACTATAAAAGAGCTGATTGATTACGAACAATTTTGCGGTATGAAAGCTGTGGAGAAATCGCCAATGAAGGAAATTACGGTGAGCGAATTGTATGATATGCAGGTAAATGGCGAACCTTTTCAATTGATTGATGTACGTGAGCCACATGAGTATGATATCGTAAATCTTGCGGGTGAGTTGATTCCCCTTGCGACTATAGCTGCAAATGCGGATCGTATATCCCGCGACAAAAAAGTAATTGTTCAATGTAAGCTGGGGGGGCGTAGTGCAAAAGCTATCCAGGAGCTTGAAGAAAAATTCGGGTTTACAAATCTTTATAATTTGAAAGGCGGTATTATGGCCTACATTGATGAGTTGGAACCTGAATGGACCAGGTATTAATTTCATTTATAAGATATGTACAAAGCTGGTAAGTTATATTGCCAGCTTTTTTTCTAATACCGGTATGGCTTAGACGAACAAATATTTAACAGGAGAGGGCTATATATAAAAAACTCTTCCAGTTTCCCGGAAGGGCCGCTTCTCCTTGTCAGTCTCGAAGCTAAAAAAGAGTTAGTCAATTTGTTCGTTTACTATCTCAAAAATAACATTTCCCTGTATTTAGGCAAATACCATTCTTTATCATCAACTAAAAGTTCCAGCTTATCAACATTGTAGCGGATTGTATCAAAAAAAGCATCTTTTATCTGGCTTTGATAAGCAATTGCTTTGGTACGGTTGTCGTCCATATTGTTACAGATTTTTCTTGCTGCGATCATTTTTTCTACAAGATCACTTGTCTTGCTAATGAGGTCGGCAATTTTATCAAGAATCTGTTTTTGATTGCTCCACGCACTCTCCGGCATATTCAATTCTTTTAGTCCCTTGATGTTTGCGATCAATGTATTCTGATAACGAATAGCAGCAGGTAGTATATGACTTGTTGCCAACTCGCCCATGATACGGCTTTCTATCTGTACTTTCTTAATGTATTTTTCCAATTCTATTTCATGTCTCGCTTCAAGCTCAACGGGTGTGTACACATTATTATTTTCAAATAGCTCCGTCGCTTTCTCAGTGATCATTGCATCCAATGCCAGAGGGGTTGTTTTCACATTTGCCAGACCTCTGCGTTCAGCTTCTTTCTCCCATTCTTCACTATAGCCGTCACCTTCAAATAAAACTTTCTCACTGCTATCAATATATTCCCTTATGATATGCATGATGGCGATCTCTTTCTTCTCGCCTTTTTCTATGAGGCTATCTACATCTTTTTTAAATTGTTTTAATGTTTCAGCAACGATAACATTCAATACAGTCATCGGGTTTGCGCAGTTAGCCGATGAGCCGACAGCCCGGAACTCAAATTTATTTCCTGTAAATGCAAAAGGAGAAGTACGGTTGCGGTCGGTATTATCCATCAGCAACTCCGGGATGCTTTTGTGAATATCAATTTTCAACATACTCTCATCCTGCTCATCAAATTTTGCACTTACTCTTTCTTTTATATCTTCAAGTACTTTACTTAAATACTGACCAATAAATACGGATATAATCGCGGGCGGAGCCTCGTTGGCTCCAAGACGGTGATCATTTGGTGCCGATGCAATTGCGGCTCTTAGTATATCGGCATAGTCATGTACTGCTTTAATTGTATTTACAAAAAAAGTAAGAAACATGAGGTTGGTCTTTGGTGTTTTACCAGGTGCAAGAAGGTTAACTCCGGTATCCGTAGCCATGCTCCAGTTATTATGCTTGCCACTTCCATTTATGCCTGCAAATGGCTTTTCGTGCAGTAACACACGCAGCCCGTGTCGTGTCGCAACACGTGCCATGATATCCATCAATAATGTATTGTGATCTACTGCCAGGTTTACTTCTTCAAAGATTGGAGCGCACTCAAATTGCGCTGGTGCTACCTCGTTATGGCGTGTACGTAACGGAATTCCTAATTTATAAGCTTCATATTCAAAGTCACGCATGTAGGCATATACTCTTTCAGGTATCGAACCAAAGTAATGATCCTCCAATTGCTGATTTTTTGCAGAGCTATGTCCAAAAACTGTGCGGCCACATAAAATAAGATCAGGCCTTGCATTGAAAAGGCCTTCATCTATTACAAAGTATTCCTGCTCCCAGCCGAGTGTAGGAGTTACGCGACTTATATTTTTATCAAAATAATTACAAACATCAACTGCAGCTTTATTCAAAGCTTCAGTTGCTTTTAAAAGCGGTGCCTTATAATCCAGTGATTCGCCTGTATAAGAAACAAATATAGTAGGAATGCAAAGTGTACTGCCACTACCGATATCAATTATAAATGGTGGAGAAGATGGATCCCACGCTGTATATCCCCGTGCCTCAAATGTAGCACGTATACCACCACTTGGAAATGAAGATGCATCAGGTTCTTGTTGAATTAATGCATCACCTTCAAATTGCTCTATCGGAGTGCCATCGCTTTTTATTGTAAAAAATGAATCATGCTTTTCGGCAGTAGTTCCTGTTAGTGGTTGAAACCAATGCGTGAAATGCGTTACACCTTTCGATTCTGCCCAGGAACGTATACCTGTGGCAATCTGGTTAGCCATTTCACGGTCCACTTTCTGACTTGCCTTTATAGAAGATTGTAAGCTTTTGTATGCTTCATCACTCAGGTGTTTTCTTGCTGTTGCCTGATTAAAAACATTTTCTCCAAAGATGCCAGTAATCTTTGCCGAGTTCTGACTATTGTTAGCCTGTATTGTATTTCCTAAATTATTTAAAGCTGTAAATCGTATGGACATATCCTGGTTATTTTTTAAGCATCGCAAATATATATTAATAAGAGAATCGGATTAAGAAGGTCATTTCGCTTCTTGTATTGTAAATACAGGCAATGCAGGTAAGTAGTAAGAAATAAACCCCCATCTTCGGATGGGGGTTTATTTTAAAAAGTTCAGCTTATGCTTTTACTGACTTCACGGTTTTAATGATGCGAGCTGCTACTTTATATGGGTCTGCAGCTGAGTTTGGACGACGATCTTCCAGGTATCCTTTCCATCCTTTAGCCGGTACTACAACAGGAATGCGAATAGACGCACCGCGGTCTGAAATACCATAACTGAAATCATGGATACTTGCTGTTTCGTGTTTACCAGTCAAACGCAAATGGTTATCCGCACCATATACTTCAATGTGTTCTTTCACTACAGGTCTGAAAGCCTCACACACAGCGTCGAATATTTCTTTTTTACCTGCATTTCTTAACAATGAGTTGGAGAAGTTTGCGTGCATACCGCTACCATTCCAGTCAAGAGATCCGAGCGGTTTACAATGCCAGTTTATAGATACTCCATATTTTTCGCCGATTCTTTCAAGCAGATAACGACCCAGCCAGATTTGATCTCCTGCTTCTTTGGCTCCTTTCGCAAAAATCTGGAATTCCCACTGCCCAGCAGCAACTTCTGCGTTGATACCTTCTACATTAAGGCCAGCTTCAAGACATGCATCCAGGTGTTCTTCTATAATATGTCTTCCATAAGCATTATTGGCGCCAACCGAACAATAATATGGGCCTTGGGGGGCGGGATAACCGCCTGCAGGAAAACCTAAAGGCTTATTTGTTTCTGTATCCCAAAGAAAATATTCCTGCTCAAAACCAAACCAGAAGTCATTGTCGTCATCTTCAATAGTAGCACGGCCATTGCTTGGATGTGGTGTACCATCAGCACTTAGTACTTCCGTCATTACAAGGTATGCGTCTTTACGCTGCGGGTCTTTAATAATATAAACGGGCTTTAATAAACAGTCAGAAGAACCTCCTGGTGCTTGTTCAGTAGAAGAACCATCAAAGCTCCACATAGGGCAATCGGCCAGCTTACCGCTGAAATCTTTTTCAATTTTAGTTTTGCTGCGAAGGCTTTGAGTGGGTTTATAACCATCCAGCCAGATGTACTCCAGTTTTGAAATTGCCATTGTTTAGTTGTTTGTTACATTAAAAAAATTAAATATATTAATTGAGCGTCCAGATAATTTAATTATTTGTGTGCGAATCTACGATTCTGTTGAATATTTATGCATTAATATTCACTTTTTTTAATGAGATAGATTTATTTTTTTAAATTTTCAGTAAAAAAATAAAAAAATATACAATTTTCAATTTTTTATAATATGACAAATTATAAAAAAGAATTATTTGAGAAAAACAAGGTATCAGCTTTTATCGGAATGGTTTTCTATTGCAGTATTTTCAATAGGGAATAACAGGCCGGCGGTTTTTTTCCAATCAATAAGAGCAATCATAGGGATTACAAGTAAAGGGAGAACAATGCTTCTGTACCGCACTATCGCACCAAGAAAATTTACGGTATAGCCGATGCTTAGCAATTCTGTAAAAGCAAA
>JAEUVI010000587.1 GCA_016787105.1 Chitinophagaceae bacterium
TGGCGGTTCTGTTTTTATTATTTCAAAGTGTATTCTGGCTGGCTTCTTATCCTATGGACTGGATAGATACGGGATTTGCCGGTTTCACAGGCTGGCTCAGTTCTGTTTTGCCCGAAAATCTTTTTACTGATTTGTTGATTAACGGTGTTGTAGCCGGATTAGGTGGAATAGTTGTTTTTATTCCACAGATAATGATCCTGTTTGGATTGATTACACTACTGGAAGATACCGGCTATATGGCCCGTATCAGTTTTTTGACTGACAGGCTTATGCGAAGTGTAGGGCTGAATGGAAAAAGTGTAATGCCAATGATTAGTGGTTTTGCCTGTGCTGTACCCGCAATCATGAGCACGAGAAATATTGAAAACAGGAAAGAAAGACTGCTTACTATACTTATTACTCCATTAATGAGCTGCTCCGCAAGGTTACCGGTGTATACCATACTCATAGCATTGGTTATTCCAAAAACATATTTATTCGGCTTTATCGGTATACAGGGATTGGTAATGATGGGGCTTTACCTGCTCGGCCTTGTGATGGCAATGATTGTGTCTTATGTCGCCAAATCATTTATAAAAATTAAAGAAAAAAGTTTTTTTATTCTTGAGCTGCCAATGTACCGCTCACCGCGATGGAAGAATGCGCTGAATACAATGGTGGAAAAGGCAAAAATATTTGTATTTGAAGCGGGTAAAGTAATAATGATAATCAGCCTGGTACTTTGGGCGCTAAGTTCCTTTGGCCCAAAAGAAAAAATGCAGCAGGTACATTTGCAGTACCAGGAGCAGCTAGCACAACCTGCGGCAGATACTGTTTTGGCACAGGAACAATATGCTTCTGCAAAGCTATCCAACTCCTATGTCGGTATTATGGGAAAAGCAATTGAGCCTGTTCTCACCCCGTTGGGTTACGATTGGAAGATTGGCATTGCATTGATTGCATCGTTTGCGGCAAGAGAAGTTTTTGTGGGCACAATGGCTACCCTTTATAGTGTAGAAGATGATGGTGAAGAAAACAGGCCATTAAAAGAAAAAATGAGAACAGCGGTCCGCGAAGATGGCTCACCGGTTTATAATCTCGCCAGTGGTGTATCTCTTATGATTTTTTATGTATTCGCTATGCAGTGCATGAGTACATTAGCGGTTGTAAAAAGGGAAACAAAATCCTGGAAATGGCCGGTAATACAACTGGTATATATGACTGGCCTCGCTTACTTACTCAGTTTTATCGCTTACCAGTTACTGAAATAATCCTTTTATCGCGTAACAAAAAACTTATGCTGCTCTCCTTCGCCGACAGCATAGTTATCTATGTACAAAAAAGGCCTTGCCCACATATTGGTCGTTACATTCTGATAACGGCCACCCACATAATAACCGACAGGAATATCCAATGCAGCATAAGGCATAAAAACACTAAAGTGGTAATTCAGCAGGCCGGCTGGTGGAATACTAAATAATTCTGTGGCAGTAGCTGCATTACCCGAAGGATCGCCATACCGATCTGGTATAAGGCTAAGAATTGGTGATGTACCTCCATCATTATTGATATAAATCGCAATCTGGAAATTTTTACCATAACCTGCAGGTATATCTGCATGCCCCGTTATTGTCATACCCAGGCCGTCTATTCCTTTCGGATCATTTTGGTTATGAAGAACACGGATATTATCGAATTTTATTCCCTGTATTTCTTTTGGCCTCGAATCCTGGATAACAGCGTTTTCCGCGATTGTATCACTCTTCGGTTCGTTCTTAACAGGTTTTTTATCCTCTATCCGCAGAACCTGAGAATCATCCGCCCCGGAATTTAAGCCGTCCTTCGCTACATAACCCTCACGAACAACCGAAGTAAAAAAATCGTAATCAATCCAGCCAAAGCCATTATCTCCCCATTGCTGGCTCCACGAGTTCATTACTTTTACGGCATTCTTACTATCATCATACCCTACTACAACCATAGCATGCGGGCCTAGTTTTTTTCCAACAACAGCTTTCCATATATAATCTGCTTTTTTCTTTTTTCCCTCGGTAATAAAACCTTCATCTACAGTAACGCCGATTATAACAGGATAACCGGCATTCACATGTGCCTTTACTTCCTTTATATCAAGTACGTTCACCTGGTTCCACACATCAATCTTGTATTTATCCGCTTTTTCAAGTATTTCCTTAGAAGGCTTTGTAGTAAAATCTTTTTCATTATACGGCATGTCACTCATCAGTGCCGCGCCCTTTTGAGAAATAAGGTTCATGGCATCCGTAATAAGAATACCTCCATCCTGGCCATTATTCAGTTGATTGTAAATAAACGAAGGGCTAAATACCAATGTCTCGTTCATTTCAACTTTTTCCTGGTACGATTTCAATGCGTACGCTACACTCCATCCTACACAGCTATTTTGATTTCCCTGGTTACCGGGCGGCGGCATTTTATCAGAAAGATTAACGGAGGCTGGCAATTTTTGACCACTCAGCGGAAGTGCGGCATATGGAATAGCACGCAATTGTACAGGAGATGCAAACTTCAATCCGAATTTATAATCTTCTATTTCGGATTTTGACTGGAGCAGGTTGCAGGAGGCAAACAAAAAAAATGATATGGCTGCGAAGAACAAAGTTCTTATACTCATACTTTCTATTTTGCCAGGACACAGTTGGTGGTACTTGGAGAAATTTGAAATACCAATTTAAAAAAATGTATTTAAATAAGTACCGCTACCGAACAAAAAGTTTGTTTTCTCCATAGGTCGGTTCAAAATATTTCCATAATAGTGCGGAGAGTCTTCTTGTTAACACCCAAGCTTCATTGTCATACGTCCAGCTTTGGTCTTTGATATTTTTGGTACATATACAAAATACATAAGGCCGGTTTGGTGCATTTACCAGCAAAACCTCACTTCGTGACTCATCTACAGCACCGCTTTTAGAAAAAACTTCGATTGTGGGAGGAATTTGTGACAGCGCTTCTTCATCCCAATAATTCCTACCCAGTAGTCGCATCATTTTTTTACTAAGAGAATCACTGATTACCTTCTTTTTATAAATTCTTTCAAGCAACGTGGCCATTTCTTTCGGCGTGGTTTGTCCCCATCCATATTTTAACCTGTTTGCTTCCCTGCCGGGTGTTCTCGAGTTTACTTTTGTAGAGTCTAATCCCAGGCCATACATTATTTCATTAATTCTCGTTCCTGTTCCTGCAAGGCTTTGCAGCCAAAGGCTTGCCGTATTATCACTCATGGTCAGCATCAGCATCATAACTTTACTCAGTTCAATTTTTTCATCATTCTTAAATGAACCAAGTATGTCAACCCCCTCATACAACAGCGAGTCATTGTAAACTAATTGCTGGTGATAAGTAAGTTCGCCTTTAATTATCTTATCCATAATGCCTACGAGTATTGGCACTTTTATCATGCTTGCTGTTGGAAAAACTGAATCCGCATTTATAGAAACTATTGTTCCATTCCGGATATCTTTCACATAAACTCCAATTTCACCGTTGAATCCTTTTATTAATTTTTCAATCTGCCCTGTAAGTTTTTTATCTGTTTTTTGCGCAGCAGAAAAGATAGGAAAGCAAA
>JAEUVI010000001.1 GCA_016787105.1 Chitinophagaceae bacterium
CCATTGGGAATATCACATGCTTCGTCTTTATACAAAGCCTGCATCTGAAGCCTTCTTGCCTGTATATAATAATCATGGCGCAGCCACCCGCTATCAGTTTTTTCTACAGTACTATAATAGCTTGCATTTTCTGCAGGGCAAGGTTTCCAGTAAAAATCATAATAAGATTCCGTCTTTTGCGCAATACAGGAATAACAGGCGATCAGTAGGAAAGTCAGTTGAAAAATTTTCATGCAATAAAGTTGTTTCTTAAAAATATTGAGAAAATACAGGACTAAAAGTTTTTGGCAATAAATTGTTTTATACTGAGAGCATCTGCCGGATCGTACCCAGGATAAAGGTTTCCCGCAGGAATATCTTTTGCAACTAATACTGTTTAGACATTAAAACTATATATCTTTTTACCCACCCCTTTCATTAATTCCTTATTCGTAGATTCTCCCACCCCTTCTTCCGAATGCTTTCGGAATCTTCGACAAAGGAGGGGATTAAAGGTCTTTATTTGAAATAATATCATTCTAAAGTCCAAATAGTATAAAATATTCCTCGAAACTAACAAACAAAAAAGCAGCCCTCAGGCTGCTTTCACTATCATTAAAATATATTTTTACAAATAGCTTTTTATCTCTTCCACCAATTCTGTTTTTGTAATCGGCACTCCCATTATTTTATTGTAACCAATCGCATCTATAAAATAAACGTCGCGGATAATCTTTATCAGTTGGCCATTATTGATTTCCGGCACCAATACTTTTTTATAATTCTTTAAAATATCACCCAGGTTCTTAGGGAATGGGCGCATATAACGAAGATGTGCATGGGCTACCTGGTGGCCTTCTGCAAGCAATTCATTCACCGCTGTTTTTATTGCGCCGTATGTAGAACCCCAACCAAGTACCAATATATCTCCTTTCTCAGGGCCGTTATCTATTTTCTGCAAAGGAATATGTTCTGCAATCTTATCTACTTTCTCCTGGCGGATTTTCACCATCAACTGGTGGTTCTCCGGATCGTAACTCACATTGCCGGTAATATTTTCCTTTTCCAAACCGCCGATGCGGTGTTCCAATCCCGGTGTACCGGGCAATGCCCAGGGACGAACTAATTTTTCATCACGCAAATAAGGTTGCAACTTTTCTTCGTGGTGACCAAGCTCAGTCTTAAACTTTACATGTATCGGGTTTAACTGTTCTTCTGTTGGAAACTTCCATGGTTCCGCGCCATTTGCAATATAACCATCACTCAGCAAAATAACCGGTGTCATGTGTGTAATGGAAATACGTACCGCTTCATAAGCCGCATCAAAACAATCAGCTGGAGTAGATGCGGAAATAACCGGCATTGGACATTCTCCATTTCTGCCATAATAAGCCTGCAGCAAATCACTTTGTTCCGTCTTAGTGGGCAAGCCGGTAGAAGGGCCGCCACGTTGTACATCTACAATTATTAATGGAATTTCCAGCATTACTGCAAGGCCCATCGCTTCTGCTTTCAATGCCATACCCGGACCGGAAGTAGTAGTTACTGCCAGCAAACCGCCATAACTGGCACCAATAGCCGAAGTAATCGCCGCTATTTCATCTTCAGCCTGGAATGTTTTTACTCCGAAATTTTTATACCGGCTCAGTTCGTGCAATATATCTGAAGCAGGTGTAATGGGATAAGAACCCAAAAATAACTGTAAGCCGCTTTTTTGCGAAGCAGCGATTAATCCATAAGATAATGCCTGGTTACCCATGATGGAGCGGTAGGTACCGCTTTCCATCTTTGCTTTTTCTACCTTATAGGTTGTAGTAAAAGTTTCCGTCGTATCGCCATAGTTAAATCCTGCTTTCAATACTTTCAGGTTGCTGTCAAGTATCTCCGGCTTTTTACCAAATTTTTCATTCAGGAATGTCTCGGTATTCTTCATGTCACGATCATACATCCAGTACAGGAAACCGAGTACAAACATATTCTTCGCCCGATCTTTTTCTTTCATCCCCATCTGCATGTCTTTGAGCGCCTCTCTTGTCATCTTCGTTACATCCATCTTTATCACATCGTAGCTCTGCAGGCTGCCATCTTCCAGGGGGTTTATCTTGTCGGGATAATTAGCAAGGCGCAGGTTTTTTGCATCAAAGCCATCAGTATTTACAATAATTTTTCCACCTTTTTTCAGCTGCTTCAGGTTTGCCTTCAATGCCGCGGCATTCATTGCAACAAGTACATCACACTCATCACCCGGGGTATATACCGAATCACTGGAAAAACGAAGCTGGTATCCACTCACGCCGGGCAGTGTTCCCTGCGGGGCACGTATCTCAGCCGGAAAGTCGGGGAATGTAGAAAGATCAATACCCAATAGAGCCGTGTTGTTTGTAAACTGGCTGCCGGTCAGCTGCATACCATCTCCACTATCACCGGCAAATTTTATAACCACATCTTGTAGAACTTCCTGTTTGCGTATCATCGTTGAAAATAGTTAATCCTGCAAATTTATGGTAGTTCAATTAAAAAGACCCGCCAAAAGCAGGTCTCTTATTGTAATTACTTAATTCGTAAGCTATTTATAACTCAACGTCCGTCACCATCCAGCAGGTTGCCGAGGCCTCCTAACAGGCTCCCTTCTTCTTTTCGCTTATAGGTACCGTATTGTACTATTCTTCCGGCAAGGCGGCTGATAGGCAAGGACTGAATCCATACTTTACCAGGCCCGCGCAGAATAGCAAAGAACAAGCCTTCGCCACCAAACATCCAGTTTTTGATACCGCGAACAAATTCAATATCAAAATCAACCCCTGCTGTATATGCTACCACGCAACCGGTATCTACTTTCAGTATTTCGCCGGGCTGCAGATTTTTTTCCACTATATAACCGCCTGCATGCAGGAAAGCCATTCCATCGCCTTCAATTTTTTCCATGATAAAACCCTCACCACCAAATATACCTGTACCTAACCTGCGCTGAAAGTGGATGCCAAGGCTCACTCCTTTTGCTGCGCAAAGAAAAGCATCCTTTTGTGCAATGATCCGGCCTCCCATCTGCTGCAGATCCATCGGAATAATTTTACCTGTATATGGCGCACCGAATGAAACCCTTTTCTTACCCTGTCCGACATTGGTAAAGGCAGTCATAAATAAGCTTTCACCGGTAAGTAAGCGTTTACCCGCCGACATCAGCTTACCAAACATTCCTGACTGTTGTTGCTGCTGGCTACCATCACCAAAAATGGTACTCATCTGAATGCCATCATCCATCATCATCATAGCACCGCTTTCAGCGATAGCCGTTTCATTTGGATCCAGTTCCAACTCTACAAACTGTAACTCTTCCCCATAAATTTTATAGTCTATTTCATGATTGCTCCTTGTGTAATTCTCCATGTTTAGTTTCTTTTTTACGAAGTTAATAAAGATCATGGCTTTCGTTTATATACAAATCGGTAAATGGCGGATTTTACCGGTGTAAAACCAATAGTAAAAAATCAAAAAACGGTTTACCTGTTTTTATATATATTTAACGCCTGCTATTGTAGCATTTGAAACTAATCATAGATTTTCCTTTACTATTATAAAACAATATGCTCCTGCGGGATTTCCTGTACAATCAAAATAATTCCAGCATCATAAATGCATCCTCTGAAAAGTAAAACCTGATACTGGTAAATGAAAAACATAAGCACTTACAACTTTATTTTTTACACCTCTCAAATAAGAAAACACACTATGAGTATTTGTTTAAGAAGAATACTTGCGATTGTTGCTTTTAGTTTTACTGCATTGATAGCAGTTGCACAATCCCGTACCAGCACAAAGCCCCCGGCAGCAGCAGCCGATACAGTGAAGCCCGTTGTTCCCAAACCTTCCGCAGGGCCAAAACCGTACAAGGATGTTATTACTGCCAAAGCTATCAGTCGTAAAGGAATGTTCTCTGTACATAAAGTAGAAGAGAAATATTACTTTGAAATTCCCGATTCACTGCTTGGCCGTGATATACTTACTGTAGGCAGAATTTCAAAGTCGGCTACTGGTGTACGCTCCGGTGGTGGCGGCTATGCGGGTGATGAGATCAATGAAAATGTAATCCGCTTTGATAAGGGGCCAAACAATAAAATTTTTCTTAAAACAATTTCTTACTTCGAAACTGGTAGAGACAGCAGCGAAGGCATGTATAAAAATGTACTCAACAGTAATGTACAACCTATCGCAGCAGCATTTGACATCAATGCATTTTCGCCTGACTCAACCGGCAGCGTCATTGATATCACAAGCTTTATTAATGGCGATAACGATATTTTCTTTTTTGAAAATAATACCAAACGTTTCATAGGCCTGGGTGGAATGCAGAGCGACAGATCGTATATCGTTTCTGCAAAACCTTACCCGGCCAATATTGAAATAAAAACGGTGAAAACATATACGAGGAGCAGCCCCGGTGGCGGACTTCCAGGCGCCTCACTGCCAGGTAGTGGACAGCCGGTTACTTTTGAATTGAACACATCACTGGTGCTTTTACCAAAAACACCTATGCAGCCCCGCTACTTTGATGATCGCATTGGCTATTTTACTACCCAGACTATAACTGACTTTGATGTAAACCCGCAGGGTGTAGAGCGATATCGTTTTATTGCACGCTATCGCCTGGAGCCTAAAGATGAAGACATAGAAAAATACAAACGTGGTGAATTGGTAGAACCCAAAAAACAAATCGTTTATTATATCGACCCAACTACTCCTAAAAAATGGGTTCCTTATCTTATCGCCGGTGTGAATGACTGGCAGGCTGCATTTGAAAAAGCAGGATTTAAAAACGCGATCGTTGCGAAAGTGGCGCCTACATTTGAAGAAGACAGCACATTCAATCTTGAAGATGCAAGGCATAGCGCTATTGTATACAAACCTTCTGATATTGCCAATGCAAGTGGCCCCAACATTCACGATCCGAGAAGTGGTGAAATCATAGAGAGCCATATCAACTGGTATCACAACGTAATGAGCCTACTGCGTGACTGGTATATGGTACAAACAGCAGCAGTTGATCCGAGAGCAAGAAAGATGGAGCTTGATGAAAAACTAATGGGTGAGTTGATCCGGTTTGTAAGCAGTCATGAGGTGGGTCATACATTGGGCCTCCGACATAATTTTGGCTCCTCATCCACAGTGCCGGTAGAAAACCTTCGCAATAAAGCGTGGGTAGAAGCAAACGGACACACGCCATCAATAATGGATTATGCACGGTTCAACTATGTAGCACAGCCGGAAGATAATATTTCAGAAATTGGTTTATTTCCCCGTATAGGCGACTATGATCGCTGGGCGATTGAATGGGGCTATCGTTGGTTTCCGCAGGCAAAAAATGCGGATGATGAAACTCCATTATTAAATAAGTGGACAATTGAAAAACTAACAGCGAACAAACGCCTCTGGTGGGGAGATGGTGAAGGTAACCGTGGTGATCCCCGATCCCAGACCGAAGATCTTGGTGATAATTCCATGAAAGCAAGCAGCTATGGCATTAAGAACCTGCAACGCATCATTACCAATTTACCTGCATGGACAAAAGAAGCCGATAAAGATTATTCCAATCTTGCAAATATGTATAACCAGGTGCTGACACAATTCGGCAGGTATATCGGGCATGTAACAAATAATGTTGGTGGAATACAGCGGACACCAAAACGTGTGGAGCAAGCAGGAGCTGTATTTGAATTCACATCCAAAGCCAGGCAGAGAGAAGCACTATCGTGGATACAATCAAATGTCTTTAAAACACCAACCTGGGTGATACAGAAAAATATCACTGCTCTTACCAACCAGGTACCGCAATCTATCATTGCTGGTCTCCAGGACAGGGCACTGAATGGATTGGTAAGTCCGGGTACTATTAATAACCTGCTTCGTTTTGAAGCAGAAGATCCTGCGAATGCTTATACCGTAACTGAAATGATTACTGATGTGCGACGTGGTATATTCACTGAATTGCCGTCAAGACAATCGGTAGATATTTACCGCAGGCAATTACAAAAATCATTGGTTGAAAAAATGATCAGCCTGATCAATCCATCAGCACCACCGGCAATATCAATAGGCGGCAGCGGCATTTTTGTTTTAAGCCCGGCACTTACTAAAACAAGTGATGGCATCTCCATTATAAAAGCACAATTAAGAACATTGGCCAATGAAATAAGAATAGCGGCTACA
>JAEUVI010000029.1 GCA_016787105.1 Chitinophagaceae bacterium
TGGCTACAACAATGTTTCCGTCAGAAAAATGACGTGCAAGCAGGTTCAGGCCTTCACCGCTCCCGGGGGTAATTAATAAATTTTCATCAGACAGTTTATAATACTCCGCAATTTCTTTTTTAAATGATTTAAGAGATCCGATATTGTACTGATACCTGTTTGCTTCACCAAGCATTTCGGTAATTGCTTTTTTTGATAAAGGCGAAATACCGTACGGGTTTTCATTAGAACCAAGATTGATGACTCCTTGCCCGGAGCCAAAATGTCTTGGAAGGCCTTCTTCATTGGCCAGCGATCGCAAAGAAATTCCTAATCCTAAAGCAGCAAAAGAGGATTGCTTCAGCCAGTCGCGGCGGTTGATACTCATGGTTTGGAGATTTGTTTAAAGTTACAAAAAATAGGAAGTGGCTGCCGCTCAAATTTTACAGTAAATAAGCGAAGCCATTTATTTGACGCTACGCACAGAAGAATATTACAACAGGCTTTCGGAATTTTTGAAGTTTTAGAATATTACTCTGTAATTGGCTCGTTGAAAGAAAGACGGTTACCAAATGGGTCTGTCAGCTTCATGCACCATGCATTGTAAAAGGTTCTTTCAACTCCTGGTTTGTAATATTTATAGTTTTTTGCTTTCAGGCTTTCACACCATGCATGAATACCAGTGCATGCGATGAAAATGGCGCTCCCTGGTGTAGCATCACCATAATGTTCGGAAAGATGGATTTTTATATTATCCTTGCTTACTTCCATATACACCGGAAAATTTTCATCGAATGTATGTTCCCATTCCAATCTGAAACCGAGCCAATCAATATAGAATTCTTTTGCTTTCGCGATGTCGAAAATGCGTAGTATGGGTATTACTGACTGCAGCATGTTTATTCTTTTGAAAGCGAAGAAAAATCAAATGTCTCATAATGCATTACATCGGGTTCAAATTCGGGTAAATACTTTTTATCTTCTTCGTAATAATGTGCTTTTTTAATATCATTGCCCGTAAATTTCATAACTATTGCGCCATGATACAGTCCAGAAACGAGTGATATCGTCTTTCTGTTTCTGCTATATCTGTGCACCTCTATTTCCTTTTTTTGTATGATAATCTTTGATGCCGGTTGCTATCATAAATTCACGGTATTAACTGCATGAACTGTTTTTATTATGCAGTTTTTTTAGCTGTTCTGTATTTTGACAAGTTGACCAGCAATACGCCGCCAAGTATAATTGTAAGTGCAAGAATTTTTACCCATGTTACCGGTTCATTTACGAATATAGCGCCGAGTAAAAGCGCGACTATTGGATTTACATAAACATATGTACTTACAAGGGCAGGTGGTCTCACTTTCAGTAAAAAGAGATAACAACTGAATGCTACGATTGACCCCATTGTAGCCAGGTAAAAAAGAGCCAGCCATGCATTGGTAGTTACGACAGAAAAGGAAAAACCTTTCCATTCGCCGGATAGGAAGCTTACAAGAAGGCTGAAAACACCGGCGGCTAGTAATTGAAGCGATGTATTGACAAATAAGGGGCTTCCTGTAGATCTGTATTTCGCAAATAAGGAACCCGAAGTCCAACTGATGCCACCTGCTACAACAGCCAGTGCTCCTGCTAATTGATTATGCGGTGTGCTATTGACAGAATTTGTTTTATCAAAGCCAACCAAAATTATAACACCTGCAAAGCCGATTATCAGCCCGGCGATAATAGATTTATTATTAAAATAGAAAGACCATTGCTTTTTATCCAGTATAATAAACCAGAAAGGAACAGCTGTAACTATAATAGCAGCAAGACTGGTGGAAATATATTGTTCTGCCCATGCTACGGAAACAGTACCACCGAATAAAGTAAGTGTTCCCGCTATTGAATTAATACGGATAGATTTTGCAGAAGGTAATTTTTCGCGTTTTGCAAGGCACCAGGCAAACAAAATGATGCCTGCAAAAAGAAAACGTAATGCCGATAACAGAAAGGGAGGAATAGATTGAATGCCTATCAGCAAGGCGATATAGGTAGAGCCCCATATAATATAAACCGCAGCGAATGCCAGGATAACTGTCCATTGTGTCCTATTTATCTTCATGAGTTGGTGGACAAATTTCGTTTTTATTATTACCCGTTGGTTTGAAATTAAAAATCGTTTTGCACAAAAACTTCCGTACTTTAATTATTGCTAAACAATTCAAATGCTTTTCATGTTTTAAGGGTAACCGGTTTAGGAGATGAACCGGAAAAATTATTTTTTTAATTTTTTTCTTATGAAACAAAGATTATTGGGAAGAACAGGTGAGAAACTTTCCGCTATTGGTTTGGGTTGTATGGGAATGAGCATGGCTTATGGTCCCCGCAATGATGAAGAAAGTATCACTGTATTGAACCGGGCGCTGGAACTGGGCATCAACTTTTGGGATACGGCGGATATGTATGGCAATGGTCATAATGAAGAATTGATTTCAAAAGTATTGGTGCCAAACAGGAAGAAAATTTTCATCGCAACGAAATTCGGCTTCCGTTATCGTGAGGGTACACAAGGCCATAGTGGTTTGCCCGGAACTTATTTCGATGGCTCGCCTGGATATATGAAGACGGCGGTTGAGAATAGCCTGAAGCGATTAAAGATTGATACGATTGATTTATACTATGCGCACCGTGTGGATAAGAACGTACCGGTAGAGGAAATGGTAGGAGCAATGAGTGACCTGGTGAAACAAGGAAAGGTAAGATACCTCGGGTTGAGTGAGGCTTCCGCTCAGTCCATACGTAAGGCACATGCTGTCCATCCAATTGCTGCATTGCAAAGTGAGTATTCATTGCTCTCGAGAGATGTAGAGGGAGAAATATTAAGTACTGTTCGGGAATTGGATATTTCACTGATTCCTTATTCTCCATTAGCGAGAGGGATAATAACCGCAATGGTACAAAGTAAAGATGATCTGGCTGCAGACGATTTTCGCCGTACGCTTCCCAGGTTTGATGAGGAACACCTTAAAAACAATAACCAGTTGGTAAAGGAATTTGCCGAGTTTGCTAAAAGCAAAAATGCTACGCCTTCGCAGCTAGCGCTTGCATGGGTGCTGGCGCAGGGAGAAGATATTATTCCGATTCCGGGTACAAAAAGAACGAAGTACCTTGAGGAAAATGCAGCTGCGGTTGATATTTCTTTATCTCAATCTGATTTGAAGGACATACAGGTGTTGCTTGAAAAATACCCCGATGTGGGTCAGCGGTATGCCCAGGGTGCGATGGCATTGGTGAATCAATAAAGAATTTCATGCAAAGACGCAAAGAGAGTTTGATTACTGAGAAATTAAATACAAAAAATAATGCATCAGCCTTGAGATAGCTCAAGGCTGATACATAAATGAGAAGTTTCGACAAATGTTAATAGAACTATGGGACGAACAAACCGCGATAGCTACCGGAAGCAATACAACCAGTGATTCCAGTACAAAAACCGGTTCATAAACTTCGATATGATTCGGGCCGCTACAGCATCACAATCTGCATTTAAATAATTAAGACTACTTTTGCGGCTTAATTATAATTTTTCAAGGTTTACATGGTACAGACAGCAGCCACATTTGAGGCTTTAGGAATTGAAGAAGGTTTATTACAATCCATTGCAGCATTAGGATTTACACAACCCACACCAATACAGGAAAAAGCAATCCCCGTATTATTACAAGGAACAAAAGACTTTGTAGGACTGGCGCAGACGGGAACCGGCAAAACAGCCGCTTTCGGATTGCCATTATTGCAACTCATTAACAAAGAGAATAAATTTCCGCAGGCGTTGATAATATGCCCGACCCGGGAATTGTGTGTGCAGATTGCAAAAGATCTTGATTCGTTTAAGAAAAAATCAGGTCATATCACGGTTACGGCAGTATACGGAGGCACTTCTATTACACAACAGATAAGAGAATTAAAAAGAGGCTCGCATATCGTAGTGGCTACGCCGGGGCGCCTTATTGATTTGATTGAAAGAAAGGCAATCAATCTTGAAAAGATTTTTTATGTAGTGCTGGATGAAGCTGATGAAATGCTGAACATGGGCTTCAAGGATGATATTGAATTTATCTTAAAGAATACACCGAACCGCCAGAGTACCTGGTTGTTCAGTGCTACCATGCCACCGGAAATACGGCAGGTAAGCAAACGATACATGCAACAGCCTTTCGAAATTACTATCGGTAAGGCAAATACAGGAAACACAAATATCGATCACCAGTATTACGTGACGCAACATGTAAACCGTTATGAAACCTTAAAAAGAATTATTGATTTCAATCCGGGTATATACGGTATCATTTTTACAAGAACAAAAGCAGATGCACAGGAAATAACGGAACAGCTTATCCGTGAAGGTTATGATATAGAAGCACTGCATGGTGACCTTACGCAACAGCAGCGTGATAAAGTAATGGCGCGCTTTCGCGAAAAGCAATTACAATTATTGATCGCAACCGATGTGGCAGCAAGGGGAATTGATGTGCAGGGTGTTACCCATGTTATCAATTATGAGTTGCCGGATGATATGGAAGTGTACACGCACCGTAGTGGTCGTACAGGTCGTGCGGGAAATAGCGGTATTTCTATGGCAATCGTAAGTCCGCGTGAAGTGATGCGTATCCGGCAAATCGAAAGATTGATCAATACGCGTTTTCATAAAATGGATATTCCAACAGGGAAGGATGTTTGCCGCAAGCAGTTTTTTCATTTTATAGATAAGATGTTGCAAGCCGATATCAGTCACGGTGAGTATGAAGCATATCTGCCTGTATTGAAAGAACGTTTTGCAAATGTGGAGAAAGAAGAGATACTTCAAAAAGTGGCGGCATTGGAATTCGATCGCTTCTTAAAATATTATGAAAATGCGGCTGATCTGAATATGCGCGAAGAGAAACGTATTGAGAGAAGAGGTGAGCGAACTGAACGGGCAGGTCATCGTGATACAAGAGGAAGAAGTTTCGGAGGCGGTGGTAATTACCAACGATTGTTCGTAAATCTTGGTACGAAAGATGGATTTTATAAAGCAAGTTTTCTTCAATTTATATTAGATATGAGTGAGTTAAATAAGGATGTGCTTGGTCGTATTGATATGAAGGAAATGAATAGTTGGGTAGAGGTAGAAGCGGGGGCAGCAAAAAAAATGATACGTGCTATTGATGGTAAAAATTATCGTGGCAGAAAAATCAGGATGAATGATGCAGATACAGGTAACCGCAAAAAATAATTAATTGAATAATTGGCCGAATACCACGACAACTTTATATTTGTAACTCATGACAGCAACAAAAACATATTTTGGTTTCTATTTTTACTACTTCTTTTTTAGTAAGAAGCCAGGATTGCTTTTGTTGAAAGCTAAATAGTGTAAACCAAAATCAACATAAAGAATCCTGGCAAATGGCCGGGATTTTTTTTGCCCCCAACCCACAAAGGGGAGAACTGGGAGTATTAAAAAAGAAAAAGTTTTTAAATTATGTCACCGAAAGATACAACAGTGAAGAATAGCCGAAAAGAGGAAGAAATATCGAAAAGCGAGGTTGGTGTGCAGAACTCCTCCACGTTGGGGAGGCAGAAAGCGGCTGCTATTGCAATACAAGGCTACGAAGGCAGTTTTCACCAGATGGTTGCTCAGTTATATTTTGGAAAAACTACTGAAGTCATAACATGCGCTACTTTCAAAGATGTAGTGCGCATCGCGGCAAATAAAAAAGAAAGTGATGGTGGCGTAATGGCGATTGAAAATTCTATTGCCGGAAGCATTTTGCCAAATTATAACCTGCTGCAGAAGTCCAACTTAAAAATTATCGGTGAAGTTTACCTGCATATCAAACAAAATTTATTGGTAAACCCCGGTGTAAAACTGGAAGATATAAAGGAAGTGCATTCTCATACAATGGCGCTGCAGCAATGTTATGATTTTCTGGACAAGTATAAATGGAAACTGGTAGAAACAGAAGATACAGCACTGAGTGCAAAACATATTCACCAGCATAAAAGCAAACATATCGCGGCCATTGCAAGTAAACTTGCTGCTGAATTATATAACCTGGATATGATTGCACCCAATATCCATACTCTGAAAAATAACTATACACGCTTCCTGGTTTTGCAAAGAGAAGATGTAGAAGCTGATATTACGGATGCTAATAAAGCATCTGTGAATTTTCATACAGATCATTCAAGAGGAAGCCTTGCGAAAGTGCTTACAACTATTTCGGATGGTGGTATTAACCTGAGCAAACTGCAGAGTTTTCCGATACCTGGCAGTGATTTCAAATATAGTTTTCATGCGGATATGGAGTTTGATGAAATAGAGCAATTCAATGATGTAATTAAAAAAATAAAACCAATTACTGAACATTTAAAAATATACGGGGTGTATAAGAGGGGAGGCCTCCCCAACCCTTCCAAAGGAGGGGCTTAAGTATCCTGAGATTTGAGGAATACCTCGTTGAAGGACGGCAGATAGGTATCAAAAATATTTCAAACAAATAACTCCGAAGGAGTAATCGATAAGATAGTATATGAAAAAAGATAAAAAAGACAAAGATAATTCGACAAGCGAGGTAAGTGAGCTGGTGGCTTCCCCCAAAGCTGAGAAATCGGAGGTGGGTCAGACCAGTAAAAGATTGGAAGGAATCGGCGAATATTATTTCTCGCAAAAGTTGCGTGAGATTGACGAGCTGAATAAACAGGGAAAGAATATTATCAATTTGGGTATCGGCAGCCCTGATTTACCTCCACATCCTGAAGTGATAAAAACCTTGCAGGAGGAAAGTGCAAAACCTAATGTTCATGCATATCAGTCTTATAAGGGTTCGCCGGTTTTGCGGAATGCAATTGCTGAGTGGTATAAAAGATGGTACAATGTTGAACTGAATGCTGATACAGAAATATTGCCGTTGATAGGAAGCAAAGAAGGCATCATGCATATCTGTATGACTTATTTGGATAAAGGAGATGAAGTGTTGGTACCGAATCCTGGCTATCCAACATACAGAAGTGCTGTGAAATTAGCAGGTGGCAAATGTGTTGATTACAACCTTAAAGAAAAAAATAATTACGAACCGGATTTTGAAAAGTTGGCGAAGAAGAAATTGGGCAAAGTGAAACTGATGTTTGTGAATTATCCGCAAATGCCAACAGGCCAGGCGCCGAATAAGGAGTTGTTTGAAAGGATTGTTGCCTTTGGAAAAGAAAATGATATCCTTATTATTCACGATAATCCATACAGCTTTATACTGAATGAAGAGCCTATGAGTTTATTAAGTGTTGATGGCGCAAAAGATGTGGTGATTGAATTAAACTCGCTTAGCAAATCTCACAATATGGCCGGTTGGAGAGTTGGTATGCTTTGCGGGGCGAAGGAAAGGATTGATGAAGTATTACGCTTCAAAAGCAATATGGATAGTGGTATGTTTTTGCCGGTACAATTAGCTGCCGCAAAAGCATTGTCACTCGGCAAAGAATGGCAGGATGAGGTAAATGCTATTTATAAAGCAAGAAGAGAAAAGGTTTTTGAAATACTGGATTTGTTGAAATGCAAATATTCTAAGCAGCAGGTTGGATTATTTGTATGGGCGAAAACGGCCTCCCCAACCCCTCCAAAGGAGGGGCTATCGAAACATTCTTTAGGAGATGGAGGAC
>JAEUVI010000034.1 GCA_016787105.1 Chitinophagaceae bacterium
ATTGCTTCATCTACATCATAGGCAGTACCATAATCCGGATAAGGAATATTCAGGTCTTTCAGCATATCGCTGAAGCGGCCGCGATCTTCCGCTATATCCAGGCTATCGAATGATGTGCCTATTATTTTTATACCTTTTTTGTTCAGTCGCTCAGCCAGTTTCAATGCGGTCTGCCCACCCAATTGAACGATTACCCCTTCTGGTTTTTCATGCTCTACAATTTCCCACAGGTGCTCCCAGTATACCGGCTCGAAATATAATTTGTCAGCCATGTCAAAGTCAGTAGAAACTGTTTCAGGATTACAGTTTACCATGATAGCTTCATAACCACATTCTTTTATCGCGAGCAAACCATGCACACAGCAATAGTCAAATTCTATTCCCTGGCCAATGCGGTTAGGGCCTGAACCTAAAACGATTATTTTTTTCTTACCGGTAACTTTTGATTCATTTGAATAAGGGAACTCTTCTTTTTTTGAGAGTGACTCAGTCGGGTTTTCAAAAGTGGAATAAAAATAGGGTGTCTTTGCTTCAAACTCAGCACTGCAGGTATCTACCATTTTATACACCCGGGTAATGCCTGCTTCTTTTCTTTTGTTATAAACATCTTCCTCATCGCCGTGTTGTAAAATCCGGCTGATTTGCTCATCGCTAAACCCATTCAGTTTTGCTTCGCGGAGTAAATCAAGAGGAAGGGTATCCAGATCATATTTTGCAATCTGCTTTTCAATATTGCAGATCTTCTGTATTTCATAAATGAACCAGCGGTCAATAAGAGTGGCTTTTGCAATTGTATTCACGCTTACTCCAAGCATAAGGGCATCTTTAATGCGGAAGATGCGATCCCATTTCGGGGTTTTTATACTTTCGAGAATTTCTTCTGCGTGCTGCATGCTCTTGCCATAATAGCCTAATCCTACAGCATTATTTTCCAGGCTCTGACAGGCTTTTTGTACTGCTTCGGTAAAACTTCTACCAATTCCCATTACCTCTCCCACACTTTTCATCTGCAGGCCCAATGTATCGTTGGCGCCTTTGAATTTGTCAAAATTCCAGCGTGGGATTTTGACAATAACGTAATCCAGCGCAGGTTCAAAATATGCGGATGTTGTTCTTGTAATCTGATTTTCGAGTTCATCCAGCGTATAGCCAATAGCAAGTTTCGCGGCAATTTTTGCAATTGGATAACCTGTTGCCTTGGAAGCAAGCGCTGAGGAGCGGCTTACTCTTGGATTTATTTCAATTGCTATAATTTCTTCAGTATCGGGGTTAAGGGCAAATTGTACATTGCAACCTCCTGAGAAATTGCCAAGGTCGCGCATAATACGGATAGCTGTATTGCGCATAAGCTGCATGGCAGTATCGCTGAGTGTCATAGCGGGTGCAACTGTAATGGAGTCGCCGGTATGAACCCCCATAGGATCAAAATTTTCCACACTACAAATGATAACGACATTATCATTTGCATCGCGCAGCAATTCCAATTCAAATTCTTTCCACCCTAAAACAGCTTTTTCTACCAGTACTTCATGAATTGGTGAAGCCTGTAAACCACGGTTCAACGCTTCGTCCAGGTCATCCTTGCTGTGAACAAAGCCACCACCAGTTCCACCAAGGGTAAATGATGGCCTGATAACCAACGGAAATCCTATTTCCTGTGCGTATTCTTTTCCTTCGAGAAATGAATTGGCTGTTTTAGCTGATGCTACCGGAATCCCCATTTCTATCATCCACTGCCTGAATTTTTCGCGGTCTTCGGCTTTATCTATAGCTTTTATATCTACTCCAATCAGCTTTACATTGTATTGTTTCCACAGGCCAAGATCCTCAGCTTCCTTTGCCAGGTTCAATGCAGTTTGACCACCCATTGTTGGTAATACGGCATCAATTTTATTTTCCTGTAAAATCTGCTCGATACTTTCCACGGTTAAGGGGAGCAGGTATACTTTATCCGCCATCATCGGGTCTGTCATGATGGTGGCCGGGTTACTATTAATGAGTGTAACTTTTATTCCTTCTTCTCTCAGGCTACGGGCGGCCTGGCTGCCGGAGTAGTCAAACTCGCAAGCTTGACCAATAATAATAGGGCCGGAACCGATAATAAGTACTGATTGGATTGAATTGTCTTTTGGCATGTTCAAATTTTATTTACAGCCGCAATCGTGAGGGCATAAAAAAACCGGGTTAATTACCCGGGGTGCAAAAGTAAGGGAATCCGATCTTTTTGAAAGAATTGCCTGTAAAATAATTTATACTTTACTTATTCATATTTAGCTGTGATAAGCAGAAATTTCATACTCATCAAGAGGTACTTCTTCAGGAGTTCCGTTATTTGCCTGGGCCGCTGTTTCTTTTCCCTCATGCCTGTTCTTCATTTTGGCAACCCATTTTTGCCTTACTTCTTCTCCTTTTACCATACCGATGATCAAACCTCCGGTTAAGATCATACCCAATAGTGTTTTATGTAGCATTTGTTTCATAGCCCCGATTACTAAGAATTTTCATTGAGATAATGCATGCAAGTCAAAATATCATGCCAGAAATTACAATAACCTAAAGCCGGTAGTTATTTTTTTAACTAACAAAGAAAATTTGTGCTGCATAGCTTATTAAGACAAACATTTACGTTAAAAAGTTGCAAAAGGTTTGAAAATTAAATTGATTTTCTTGTCAAAAAATTAACCTGTCGGCTAAAAAAACAATAAACGTTTTTTCAGATCCATTCTGAATGGTTTTTGATAATTATTTTTGCGGATGCTGTTACGCTTTTTTATTTATGTAGGAATATTTCTCACTTCATTATCCGCAATTTCTCAATCACCGGCCTATCCTAAAAACTATTTTCGAAATCCACTGGATATACCCATGCAACTCGCGGCAAACTTTGGTGAGTTAAGATACAATCACTGGCATATGGGACTGGATATACGTACCAATCGAAAGGAAAACCTTCCTGTATATGCAGCAGCAGCAGGCTATATTTCCAAAGTAAGAATAGAACCCGGTGGTTTTGGCAGGGTAATTTTTATCAATCATCCAAACGGGTTTACGACAGTATATGCACACCTGAACAATTTTGCACCATCCTTTCATGAATATGTTGTTAATCAGCAATACAAATTGGAGTCATGGCAGGTTGAACTGGACTTTCCTCCCAATCAATTTCCGGTACAAAAGGGGCAACTCATTGCTTACAGTGGAAACACTGGCGGATCGCAGGGACCGCACCTGCATTTTGAAATAAGAGAAACGAAAACGACACGCTGTCTCAATCCACTATTATTCGGATTGCCGCTTGAAGACAATGTGCCTCCATCTATTGTTCGTATAGCCCAATATGATCGGGGCCGATCAGTGTATGAACAAACACCTAAACTATTGCCGGTAAAGAAAACTGCAAATGGATATACTACGACAGCGCCTGTTATAAAAACAGGGCTTCGGAAAACCAGCTT
>JAEUVI010000041.1 GCA_016787105.1 Chitinophagaceae bacterium
CATTCGCGGTGCGGGAAATTTGCTGGGGGGAGAGCAAAGTGGCTTCATGGCTGAAATCGGCTTTGAGATGTACCAGAAAGTTTTGGACGAAGCGATACGTGAGTTGAAACGGACAGAGTTTAAGGATTTGTTCAAAGAAGAAATTTCGAAGCAGGATGATTTTGTTCAGGATTGTACAATAGATACTGACCTGGAGATATTGATCCCGGATGACTACGTGGAAAGCATTACGGAACGGCTTTCTTTGTATACCCGTTTGGATAATTGTGAGACTGATGCAGAGCTAAACGCTATGAAGCAGGAATTGAATGACCGGTTTGGTCCTATGCCCCCACAGGTAGAAGATTTGTTTATTACAGTTCAATGCCGTAAACTGGCTATCAGTCTTGGTTTTGAAAGACTTATATTGAAGGACCGGACATTGAAATGTTATTTCATAAATAAACCAGACTCCCCGTATTACGAATCAGCAACTTTTCATAAGATTCTGTCGTTTATACAAAAGGAAACAAACCAGGCCAGGGTAAAACAAACCGGAAAACTGTTTCTTATCACAGTTGAGCCGGTTAAAAATATGCAGGAGATATACCGCTTTTTCAATCGCCTGCACCAGTACAGTGTATCTGATAATAAAGCGCTTGTATAGCCATTCCACGGCTGGTATATTCCATTTTTTTAGTATATTTTTATACAGTTGATCAAAACACTTATGAGCCGCAATCCAATTCCTTTGTTAACTGTGCTGCTGTGCGCTACTTTTTTTGCATCTGCACAAAAACCCGGTGATTACCGCCTTTTCCTTAAGAGCGGTGTTATTACTCCCGAAAAAAATATTTCTTCTTCTATATCTGAAACGTTTAACAGGCGTGTTTTACCGGTCAAGGGAAAAAGATTTACCGTTATTCAGTTTGATCATATACCTACTTCTGAAGAGCGTCTGCAGTTATCTCAATCAGGTATTGAGTTGCTCGATTACATTCCCAACAATGCCTATACCGCTAGCATAAGTGGTAACCTGAATACGAATGTGCTTTCTGTGGTAAAGGCAAGATCTATAGTTGAGTTGAAGCCTGAACAGAAAATGTTTCCTTCGCTGGCGCAAAAGCAATTTCCATCCTGGGCTGTAAAAGTTGCCAATACAATAGATGTAGTAATAAGTTTTCCAAAAACTTTTTCATTTGAGGAAGTAAGCAACGAATTAAAAGCAAAGAATTTCGATCTTATTTCTGAAGTATTTAAGGATTACAGGATCATAACCGTTCGTTCATCGCAGCAGCGCTTAACCGAACTGGCATCCTATCCTTTTGTAGAATATATGCAGCCTGAGCATGGAGAAGATGTGGCGATAAACAATAAGGACATTCCAAATGGAAAAGGAAATGTATTGCAATCTTCATTAGGGCGTAACCTTAAAGGTGAAGGTGTAGTAATAGGAATAGGAGATGATTCCGAACCATTGTCCCATATCGATTATGCAGGAAGGGTTATCAACCATGCGGCAGCAACGCCTGCTGCACATGGCTCGCACGTAATAGGAACTAC
>JAEUVI010000042.1 GCA_016787105.1 Chitinophagaceae bacterium
TGGATATGATTGTTGTAAATAAGAGCATGGCTGCATTTCCAGAGATGGATACCATTCCCGGTAAGCTGTTCCGATTTCGGGCTTCCAACGATGCTGTTCTCTCTTACGGTACAATATGCAGAGTTGGAAATATGAATGGCGAAATAAGCATTCGTAATGCTGTTCCCGGTTATTTGTACAAAAGAGGCATTTACAAGTTTTATCGCGGCAAAATCGTTTAGTGCAGAATAGCCGGCATTGCGAAAGTTGATATTCCTGATGGTTACATTCCTGGCGCTGATAGTTAATATCTCGTATTTATTTTCTCCATCAAGTACGGCACCATTTTCACCAATCAGGGTTAATGGTTTTGTGATTACGAGACTTCCTTCTTTATAAACCCCTTTCTTTAAAACAATCGTGTCATAGTCTGCAGCTATTGTAATTGCTTTTCCAATACTTGTAACCGCCTCTCCATTACCAGTAATGATAGTACGGCAATAACTGTTGCCGGATAATATCATGAGTAATATGAAGAGCCGGAATTGCACGCTTATTGAACTTTATTGTATAATTGTTGCCAGCCGGTTGTTTCAGCAGTCTTTCCGCCGATGAAGTTGGCCGCAGCCTGGGGGTTGATAAAGGCGGCAGCATTGCTTCCCATCGGGCTTTTAAGTTCTCCGCTTACAACAAATGTTGCTGCCTCTATATCTATAAACTGATTTTCTTTCTCAAAATTTACTACCAGCTTTTTTGAAATATTTGCTTCCTTTTCTGCCCCTGATTTTAAGTATTGTATCATACAATGGAGATCGTCAAACTTATAAACCTTTCCTTTTTTTGTAATGATTTCACCACCGTAACGTGAATCAGTAATACTCATTTTACAGAAATAGCAATTGTCTTTGCCTATTTGAAAAGGTTCGGGAGTGCTGGTGTTGCATGAAGCAATAATGAGAAGTTGTGAAGCAACCAGGAAAGAAGCAAGCCCGGGGCGCACCACCACTTTGCGGTGGCGGTACCATTCCAGTGCCCATACTACAAAGGCGAGTATGCCCGCTGTTATTACAATCCATCCGCCAGCATCGGGAAGGGAGTATGCGTCGAAATTCAATAAACGTTTATGACCAAGCAACGGTGGCTGATAAGATAACCCGGGAACTTGTATCGGCGCTGTTGGATCCAGGTTATGCCCATAATCATATCCCCAGGAATAAAAATCATACATGGCCAATGCGCCGCCAATAATTGTAAGAAGCAGGTATGCAAATAATAGTTTACGGCGTCCAGTGATAGCAACTATCAATCCGAAAGCCATAAAAAAAAGCACAACATATTTCAGATAGCTGAATTCGGGAAACATATCGACTGTTATATGCTTCATGCCAATATAATGATTCAGTCCGTTTATTATGTCCACATCTCCTGTCAGACCGTTAATCCAGATATTCATGGTTAGCCCTTCCGGGTATTGCGGAGCAAACAGATCAATACGCCAGGCTGGTAGAAAGAATACGGCGATAAGGGCAAGGGATGCCAGTGTTATCAAAACTCTTGAAAGAACACTGAGTTTATTTTTTGTCATGGAATTTTTTTTGTGACGGTTATTACAACCGCAAACTTATTTTTTTCCGGGAGGCAGCAATACTGCGTCAATTACATGGATGATACCATTGGATGCAGGAATAGATGCTACTATGTTGGCAGTGCCGTTTACCATTACTTTGCCATCTTTTACATTAATAGTAATATTATCTCCATTCGCTTCACCGATAACCTGGCCATCTTTCATGTTTTCTGTTTTGTATACAGCTACTGCTACATGGTATTGCAGTATGTTTTGCAAGTCAGCAAGTTTATCGCTTTTCATCAAGCCTTCTACTGTTCCTGCAGGTAATTTATCAAATGCGGCATTAGTTGGTGCGAATACGGTGAAAGGGCCTGCATTAGAAAGTGATGTTACCAGGTCAGCTTGTTTTAAGGCTGCTACAAGTGTGGTATGATCTTTTGAGCCGACAGCTATTTTTACCACGTCTTTTGCAGATTCATCATCTTTTACTGATTCCTGTCCACCTGCAGGAACGGCGGCATCAGAGACGCTTGTTTGTTCAGTTGTGGTTGTACTATTATTGCAGCTAAGCAGTAGTAATGATACTCCAAGGGCAGCTAAATAAATTATCCTTTTCATAACTGTTAAATTATATGGTAAGGGAAAGAGTAACTCCCGTGAAGGAGTTACTCTGTGTTTATTATCATTTTGCAGCCGGTTTTTGTTCCGGTGCTGCTACGGAAGGTTCAGTTTTACCAGTGCTGAATGTGAGAGGTACATTGGAGCCGGCAGGACTTACACGAACGTATCCCTGCATTTCCTGGTGTAGTGCAGAGCAAAAGTCTGTGCAATACATTGGGTAAACACCGGCCTTCTCAGGAACCCATTTCAAAGATTGTGTTTCGCCTGGCATAATCAGAAGTTCAGCATTGCCGGCGCCCTTTACCGCGAAGCCATGTGGTATATCCCAGTCTTGTTCCAGGTTGGTAACATGGAAGTAAACAACATCACCGAGTTTTACACCTTCAATATTATCTGGTGTGAAGTGTGATCGTATAGATGTCATATAAACATGCACTTCATTTCCCTTTCTTTCAACTTTTGCATTGTTATCTCCGAGCGCAGCAAAAGGATTTTTATTTTCTTCTATTTTGAATATTTTCTGACTATTCTTTGTTATCAGCTCTGCAGGTATTGCTTCTGCATAGTGAGGCTCACCAATAGTTGGAAAATCCAAAAGCAATTTCATTTTATCACCATCAATGGAATACAATTGTGCGCTTTGGGTAAGTTCAGGGCCAGTAGGCAGGTAGCGATCTTTTGTTATTTTATTATATGCAATTACATACTTGCCCCATGGTTTTGATGTAGGCCCGCCGGGAACGCAGAGGTGTCCGATAGAGTAATAGGTTGGCACCCTGTCTACAACTTTTAAATCCTTAATATTCCATTTAACAATTTCAGATGAAACGAAGAATGAAGTATAAGCAAATCCTTTTCCGTCAAACTCTGTGTGTAATGGTCCAAGACCGGGTTTCTGTACTTCACCATGCAGAACTGCATCATATTTCAATACCGGGATGCCATCATACTCGCCATCAAAATTTTTCGCTGCGATTGCTGCCTGTATTTTTGAAAAAGAAAACACGGGTATGGTAGCTGCCAGCTTACCACTACCTACTATGTATTCGCCGGTTGGGTCAGTGTCACAACCATGCGGGGATTTAGGACAAGGCATGAAGTATATCATATCCGGGCAATCTTTCGGATCCAGTACCAGCACTTCATTTTCGATAGTTGATGTGGCTGAATGAGTACTTTCATTATATACATTGTGTGCATATTTCACAGCTTTCTTTACTCCTTTACCTGCTTTTGCATACTCTTCTGCTTTTTTCCAGTTCACAGCCATGATAAAGTCCTTATCCTTTTGTGATGCATTTACTTCGAGCAGCGTATTTGCTTTTTCGGAATTATAACAGCTAAAGAAGAACCATCCTGCTGATTTTCCCTTTCCCGCCCGTGCCAAATCGAAGTCGATACCGGGAGTAAGTATCTGGAAAGCAATATTCATATTGCCGCTTGTTTTATCTATTCCAATAAAACTTACTGTGCCTTTGAAATTTTGCTTATAGGTATTTATAGGCACGTCCTGGTTGTCGCCGATAGGCACACTGAACCGTGTACCTGCTACAACGTATTCAGAATTTTCTGTTATAAAAGGAGAAGAGTGATTGCCCGCGCTGTTGGGTATTTCTATTATTTCGTTAGTTCTGAATGTTTTTAGATCAATGCGTGCAATCCGCGGTGTATTGTTAGCATTGCCAAATACCCAGCGTCCATCATGTTCACTGTTAGTAACGGATAAAGCAATATGATGCAGATCGTCCCATGGAATGAAACCATGCGATGTATTCAGCATTGGTTTTGTTTCTTCACTATATCCCCATCCTTTTTCCGGGTCAACAGAGAAAACCGGTATCACACGGAACAAACGGCCTGATGGTATACCATATACCGACATTTGCCCACTAAAACCACCTGATACGAAATTGTAAAACTCATCATACTTACCTGGCGCTACATATACTTTGGAAGCGGCATCGCCGGTGACGGCGGATTGTGTGCCTTTGGGTTTGCATCCCTGCATACTTGCTGCGGCAAGCAATGCAAACGCTATTATTGATTTTAAAGAAGCGTAGTTCATAATTTTTTTTATAGTGGTTATAAATTTTTTTCGCTGCTATTTTTCACCATCATTGCTGCGCATAAATTCCAGGATACTCCGGGCATCGTTTGTAGAGAGGTTCTGGTTGGGCATGCGTACCATACATTGCTCAAGTAATTTTTGCGCTTCA
>JAEUVI010000062.1 GCA_016787105.1 Chitinophagaceae bacterium
CAAACTGTTATTGCATCTTCATTAGAATTATTGTTCAATTTGTGTAACCGCTATTATGAAAGACAATTTATTACCCGTAAGAACAGCAATTCGGATACAGTTTCAAAAATTGAAAAGCTCTTAAAGGAATATTTTAAATCTGAGGAATTGAAAAATGCAGGTTTACCAACTGTAAAATATTTAGCTGAAAAGGTGCATTTATCTGCAAGTTATTTGAGTGACTTGTTGAAGAAAGAAACAGGAATGAATGCGCAAGACCATATTCATTATTACCTGATTGAGGAAGCTAAAAATATTCTACTCAACACCAATCATTCTGTCGGCGAAATAGCTTTTTCATTAGGCTTTGAATACCCGCAATACTTTAGCAAACTCTTTAAACAAAAGACAGGAAAGACACCGGTTGAGTATAGAAGCTTAAACTAAGAAATCTGAATACACAGCATAGCATCGTTTTAACCAAACCCTTGCTGACAGAAGTCTCTGAATATTTGCACATCTGTCAGCATTTATGGTATATTTGGTAAGACGTTTTTCAAATACCTCACCCTCGCCAAAACTTTACCATTGTGTACCGGCTTAACGAGAACATCTATTAAAAATCACAGAAATTGGAAAAAGATAAAGTTGAAAAAATAATTGACAACCTGATAGAAACAGACTTCTTTGATTCAAAAGAAAGAAAGCTGACTCCTGAAGAAATTGAACTATTAAAGAACAACCCTCATTTGCTTGAAAAACTAACAGACAGTTCCCTGATTAAGAAAAAGTATATCTACATCGTTTTTTCAATTAGCATGACATTGATGGTGGCTTCAAAAGTTTTTCAATACACAAAACTTTTTGAAGGTTCCGATATTCTGAATGATATTTTTACCAATGTCTTGTTTTCGATTTCTATGGAAATGCTTGGAGCTTGCATAATTGCATATATGCTGGAAATTATGTTTGAAAGACGATTACGAAGAAATCAGGAATTAACGAAAATGATACTTGATAAATTTAAATAGAATACGTAAAGAGTGCCTCAACAAATGTTAATCAGCTGCAATAAAAAAATAAACTACAAACAAACACAAAGTAAGATTTGGCACAACGATAACTAAATGCAAATTTGCTTAACTCACCTCCAGCCAAAGATGAGTTCGGACACGGTAAATTTTCAATTTTAGTTCATAACTTCAGCAGCATATTTTACCCTAATGGCTATCGGGAGATAGGTTATTTGTACTGGACTGGACACAACTTATCATTATAACAAAACCACAGCGCATCAAATGACAAAACAAATCCTTGCTTTTCTATTTGCATTTATTGTTTTTCTATATACATCGTTTAGCCAAATAACCAATAACCAGGAGCCTGTTTTTTCAACCAACGAATTGAAAGCTGATTTAAAGTACCTTAAAACCAAACTTGAAAACAATCATCCGGGGCTGTACTTATACAGTTCTAAACCTACAATTGACAAAGTATTTGACAGCCTGGAAAACAGTATTTCAAAACCACTTACTGAATTAGAATTTTACAGGCATATAACAATCATCAGCTCAATCATAAAAGATGGACACAGCATTATATTACCAAGTGAAGGAGTTACAAACTCCCAGGGGAATACCGTTAATTTTCTCCCCTATCATTTTGTGATATTGAACAACCAACTGTTTATGGACATGGTTTGTACTGGTGACAATTCAATACCTGTCGGTTCAGAAATAATCAGCATCAATAATATGGATGCTGCTGAAATCATCAGGCAATTAAGCGAAAGACAGGTAAGAGATGGTAACAATCAAACTTATCCGCTATGGATTATAAGCAATTATTTCAGGCAGTATTATAGTTTCATTTTCGGGCATCCGGCAAACTATGCAATCAACTATAAAATAAACGGGCAGGCAAACACTGCATCAATAAAAGCCTTACCCAAGGACAGTATTTATTTTTATCGACAGAAAAATTACCCGGGCAAAACATTTTCAAACCTGCCAAATGAAGGGTTAAAACTTAAAATTGACAATGACAACAAGTATGCTGTCCTTACCATTAAGGATTTTCACAATGATGTTTTAAAGAAAGAATTCAAACAAAACTTTGACAAAGTAATTGCATCGTACTTTGAACAGATCAATAATAGCAAAACAGAAAACCTGGTTTTAGATTTAAGAAATAACCAGGGTGGCGATATTGAGAACGGGGTGTATTTACTTTCTTATTTACTGGACAAGCCTTTTTCAGTTGTCCAGGAATATAATTGTGTAGATAATAATGAAGTGCAGCATTGCAATGGGCCTTCATTGGGACAGCACAATCCAAAACCCAACAATTTCAAAGGAAAGCTATATGTTTTAATAAATGGTGGCAGCTTTTCTAATTCGGGTATTGTAGCGTCTTGCCTGCAAGCCAACCAAAGAGCTACTTTTATCGGGCAGGAAACAGGTGGAAACCCAAACGTAATAACAGGTTTTATTAAAGAAATAAAACTGCCAAATACAAAAATTCAGGTTCAGATACCAACGAAACAATTTGTAATTACAAACAAAGCAAACAATAATGGACAAGGGGTAATGCCAACAAAACCCGTTATTCCAAAACTTGCAGATATTTTAGAAGACAAAGACACAGAATTGGATTATACACTTGACCTTATCAAAAGAAACGAATAATGGCTCAGAAAAGCAATAATGAATAACAGAATGACAGAACAGATAGCAAGCTGGCAATAAACTTATCTGACAGGTATTTATTCAAAAAATTAAAACCAGTATGACACGACCAAGAGTAAAGATTTGCTGCATAAGCAGTATTGACGAAGCAAAAATTGCAATTGAATACGGTGCTTCTGCATTGGGCCTGGTTGGGCATATGCCCAGTGGCCCGGGTGTAATTGGAGACGAACTCATTTATCAAATTGCAAAGACAGTTCCTCCACCCATTTCAACTTTTTTGCTAACAAGTGAAACAAAACCGCAAGACATTATTGCACACTACAAACGCGTTAATACAACAACAATCCAGATTGTAGATGAGTTAGAAAAGCGGGAATATGATTTGCTGCGTAAAGAGTTGCCAAATGTAAAACTGGTACAGGTAATTCACGTTATTAACGATAATTCAGTAAAAGAAGCCATTGAAATTTCAAATCATGTTGATGCAATTTTATTAGACAGTGGAAACCCCAATTTATCAGTAAAAGAATTGGGAGGAACAGGACGAACACACAATTGGGATTTGAGCCGGGAAATCAGGAAATCAATTCCGGTTCCTGTATTTCTTGCAGGCGGGCTTAGCAAAGACAATGTGAAGCAGGCTATTAAAACCGTTGAGCCTTTTGGTCTTGACCTTTGCAGTAGCGTTCGCACAGAGGGCAAACTTGATCGGCAAAAACTGAAAGAATTCTTTAATGCGATTAACAACTAAACCGACAGATGTAAAAAAGGGATGTAATCCTATTATGTTTTACGGTCCTACTCTGTTCTAATAAAGCGTACAAAAGTTAATATTGGTTGGGCAAATCTTTTATAAATACCAGAAAGTTCACGCAATGTTTTGTCCATCGCTCAATCATGACAGTTTGTAAATTCATTGCTGCACTATTCACTGACAGGTAATACTCAATAACTGACAACAATTTGAGTAAACACATAAGAATATGATAACAGGAGTTCACACAATCATCTATTCAAAAAACGCAGAAGCAGACAAAGCTTTTTTCCGGGACGTACTGAAACTGACAAACGTTGATGTTGGGCACGGTTGGCTCATCTTCGGACTTCCACCATCAGAGCTTGCCGTGCATCCTTCCAGCGATAGCGAGCATCACGAAATCTATCTGATGTGTGAAGACATTAACATATTCGTTCAGCAAATGAGCGAACAGAAAGTAGCTTGCAGCGAAATACAAAACCAGGGCTGGGGACTGTTGACTGAACTTACCTTGCCAGGTGGCGGTAAACTTGGCGTTTATCAACCAAGACACGCCAGACCGGAACCGATGTAAAAAAATAACCCGGTAACATACCGGTAAAGACTTTGCTAATATGATCTGAAAAAGGCCTGGTGGCAGAAGCTATTACAATTCCTGAAATGTTACTTATTGGCACCAGAACATCCGTTTGTTTACTTAAGTACCTTTCTCTTTAAATGATAATATCCTAACCGGATATTATCATAGAAGAATGCAAGAACAAGGCCAGCCGCCGCTAATAACAATGTTTTTAATGCGAGGTATTTAAATACAAACCCACCTGCAATGCAGCCGATAAAAAAACAACCAATAATCGCCAGCTTTAAATTAATGTTCGTTGCCAATTGCTTAAACTCATTTGTCTTCCTGTAAAAAAATAGTTGAGACAATTCAATTCCCAGGTCAGTAAAGAGGCCAGTAAGATGAGTGGTGCGAACTACCGATTGCGATATTTTCGTTACAAGTGCGTTTTGTAATCCCATAGCAAAAAGCAATGAACAAGCAATTACTTTACTATTAAAGTCAGTTAAGGGATGTGTATCCGCCAGCAATGCTATTGTAATTAAAATAAGTAACTCAATCAGCATGGGTGCAGCGTGAACACGTTGCCCTCCTTTTCTCAACACCAGTTCTACAAGCAGGTTGGAAACAAAAGCACCCGATAAAAAAGATAAAATGAAAACCAGGAAGGTAAATGCAATTCCGTAATGTTTATTATACAGTTCCTCGGAGAAATAGGCAAAATGACCGGTAACATTGGTGGTAAGAACTTTTACAGATAATACGCCCGCGATATTTACTATACCTGCCACAAAAGAAAGCATAGAAGCCAAACGAAGATTATGTATGTGTGTCCTGCTTTTTCCTTTATGCCGGAACATGTTTCACTTGATTGTAAAAGGAATAGTAATAATCAATTTCTAAACTTACTAATACACAATCTATCACTAAAAATCTATCCCAAACTTCTCTGACAAATATTTCAAATCATCCAATACAACCGGCAACAAAGGAATTCCGTTTTTCATGCGCTCCGCTTCCATTTCACGCTCCGGATCGCCGGGAATAATCACTTTTTTTTGTCCCTCTGTAGTTTTAGCGGAACGAAAGCGTTGTATCCATTTATCCATATGCTTTTTAAAATCGCTTGCAGGTCGAAATGCATCAATGCGCATGGCACCAAAGAAATGACCGATACCTTTTCCCGGCTGTTCATCCGGCATTGGTACATACGCAGGAAATGGCGGCACCCATGGGCCATAATTGGCGCCACTCAATATCGCGGAAAAAATATCAACCACCGCCCCGAGTGCGTAACCTTTATGACTGCCATGTTCCCGATCGCCACCGAGTGGTAGTAAAGCACCACCACCTTTTAACTCATGAGGGTTGGTTGATGGCTTTCCGTTTTTATCCTGTATCCATCCGAGTGGTGCCACTCCGTTTTTACGCTGTAAAATTTCAAGTTTACCATTCGCTGCAGTGGTAGTAGCAAGGTCTGCTACAAACGGTGATTCATTACCTGCCGGGATAGCCACGCAGATAGGATTGGTGCCTAATAATCTTTCAACAGAAAAAGTAGGTGCTACGAGCGGGCTTGCATTTGTTAACGCGATACCAATCATATCATGCTCCAGCGCCATCATTGCATGATAACCTGCAATGCCAAAATGATTACTGTTCTGCACACTCACCCAACCAGTACCAACATTCTTAGCCTTATCAATAGCAATCTGCATTGCTTTGGGGGCAACAACCAATCCCAAACCGCTATCACCATCTACCACAGCCGTAGAAGGCGTCTGGTGAATGATATTTATGCCGGGATTGGCATTGACCCTTTTTGCCTCCCAGAGGCGAACATAACCACTCAGTCGAGCCACACCATGCGAATCAATACCGCGCAGATCTGCAGACAATAAAACTTTGATCGCAAGATCAGCATCTGCTGCAGAACAGCCGATTTTTTGTAAAACCGCTGTAGAAAAATCAAATAATTGTTGATATGATAAAACGTTTTCAGCCATGCGCAAAGAAACGACATTACAATAGAAAACGTGAAAAGTAAAATGTGAAAAACAGCCGGAACTGATTCACATCTCACCTTTCACGTTTGAAGTTTTAAATTTTTACTTTCAACCCAGCACCTTCATATTCACAGGATCCCAGTACACTATCTTTTTCTGAAAATAACTATCATTTGCAGCAAGGCAGGGCGCACATGCACGAAAACCAAATACAGGATCTTCCACTACTTGTTTGCCTTCACGAATGCCAGCAAAGAAATTTGCAAAATGCTCTACATGCGAATCATAACCATCCGGCAACTTATACTCGATATCCATTTTGGTTGGCACTTTGCGGTCTGCTGCTGTCCACTTCTTATCATATTCAACTTTCAGTTTATCCTGCATGGCCTGCG
>JAEUVI010000072.1 GCA_016787105.1 Chitinophagaceae bacterium
TATCCTTCAACCGGAGTAAGGTATTGGCATTGTTAAATGATATGCCATTGGCTATCCGTACCAATACAGGCGGCGGTTACCAGATTTACTCAAGCGGGTTTTCAGTAAAATATTTACAGGTAGGACAGCCGGTAGATCAGATGCGTGGCTATATAAACCTTGGTACATGGAGTGAGGCAGAAGCGGAACAGGCAAAGGCAATGGGACAAGCGCCGGGCGAAGCAAAGTGGCTGGATGTAAATGGTGATGGAAAAATAACAAGGGCAGCAGATGGAAACCAGGTAATCGGGAATGCATCTCCTAAATTCATCTATGGATGGAATAACTCAGTTACCTATAAGAATTTTGATCTTACGTTCCTCGTACAGGGAAGTTATGGAAATGATATTTTCAACGCAGTAAGAATAAAGACAGAAAACCCTTCCAATGGCCTTAGTACAAATCTGAATAACAGGTGGACACCAGAAAATCAGAATACAAATGTGCCAAGATTTCTCAGCACAAAAGAAAGGAACCTGATGAATCTCGGCCCTAATCAAACTTCAGGCATTGGCGTGGATCAACGTTCAAGCAGGTGGATAGAAGATGGTTCTTACCTGCGTCTTAAAAACATCACACTTACTTATTCATTGCCTTCTTCTATTACCAATAAATTACGTATTCAGCGATTGTCAGCGTATGTAACGGCAATCAACCTGCTTACAATTACAAATTATACCGGTTATGATCCTGAGGTTAGTTCTTTCAATGCAGGCGGAGCTGGTGGTTTGGGTATTGATTTAAGTAACTATCCTACGGCAAAAACAATCTTATTTGGTATTAACCTTTCACTGTAGTAAACAACAGTATTTACATCGTAAACAAAGGTTGATAAAACAAAAAAGTAAAAGATGAAAAAAAATATTTTCAATTTAAATAAAAGTTTACTGGTAGCTCTTGTGCTTATAGCAGCATCCTGCCAGAAATTGGAAGAGTCTCCTGATGGTATCTCAACTCCGTCAAATTTTTACCGCACCGTATTACAATGCGAAGCTGCTTATGCAGGATCCATGAATGCGTTGTGGACTACCTGGAGCGGTTACCAGAACCAGATAGGTTTACCTGATGGACAATACGAAGGAGCAAGTCTTGATTTAGGTGTTGGTTCTTTCAATGAGCTTTGGACATGGCATTACAAGGCTATTTCAAATGTTAACGCTGTATTGAAAGCAGTGAAGGATGGTAGCCTCGCTGGTAATTCGGCAGAAACCATAGCTGCTGTAGTAGCCCAGGGCCGTTTTTTGCGGGCATTTAATTATTTCACACTTGTGAGATTGTATGGAAAAATCCCTTACATCACTGAGGATACGCCCGATCCCATTTCTACTCCGCTTACACCGGATTCACGGTTAGAAGTAGCCGCAATATATGATTTGATCCAGGCGGACCTCGAATATGCTAAAGATAACCTGCCTGATTTCGACGGCTCAGTTCCCGGCAAACCAAATAAATGGATAGCTAAAGGATATCTTGCTAAAGTATACCTTACAAGGGCAACTGCACCGCTGAACCAGGCAGAGTATTATGCTAAAGCAAGGGACATGGCGGATGATGTAATATTAAATAGCCCTTATACTTTGTTGCCAGATTTCCGCGATGTATTTAAAACATCCAATAACCGTAACATGGAAGTGATGTTTGCTTTTAACCGTACAAATGATGCCCCCTATATGCCTGGAAATGTTTGGGCGCCTTCGGAAATGGATGGCTGGAGTTCAGGAGCTGTAAAAATCTTATGGGCAACTACAATCTATCCTGAACAACCGCGTAAACACAGTTATCTCTTACTTGATTTTCCTTCTGATATATATGATCCTTCAGCTCCGATTATCAACTGGACCGAATCTGTAGATGGAGTGCCATACATTGGCAAATACAATATGCCAAATCTCACTTACGAGCAGCAGGTAGGTGGTGGTGACGCTGGTATTGAAATGAAACTCCTCCGTTTTGCGGATATATTACTGATATATGCCGAAGCAGCAAACATGGCAGGTACAGGACCAACGCAATTAGCAGTTGACAGGTTGAACCTGATCATTGATCGTGCAAATGAAGGAACTGGAACAGAAGCTCGTGCCAGTATCGGAATGTCACAGGCGGAGTTTGATAAAAAAGTAATTGATGAAAGAAGTTTTGAATTGTGTTTTGAAAATGACAGGTATTTTGATGTATTGAGAAAAAGATTGTTGCAGGAAGTAAATCTGCCTGACAATGCTGATGGATATGACGAGAACGATTACCTGTTGCCTATCCCTGCATTGGATGCAGGCTCAATAGGTCAGAATACAGGATATGAATAAATTTTGATAAAACCGGTTTTTCAATTTCTTGGCATATAAGCAGTAGATCAAGCGTAAATCCCGGGATTAAAATGCCTGGGATTTCTTTTACTGTTTCAGAATTTTTTATACCGTTTTGTAAATCTTTCTTGATATGAATGTACGCTCATGCTGTACGCATTTACTGGTAAGCTTAGCAGTGATTTTATTGATCATGCCTGCAGTAGCACAACAAACAAAAACAAGCAGGCGTGCCATAAAAGAAATCAATGCGGGTGAAATAAAAGTGAATGATAAGATAATTGCTATTATCAACGCAGTAGTTATTGATGGAAATGGCGGCCCGCCTCTTGTAAATGGGGTTGTAATAGTTAAAGGAAATAAAATTGAAGCAGTAGGAGCTTCCGGAAAGATTGTGATACCGCAAAATGCAACGATAACAGATGCAAAAGGAATGTCTCTTTTGCCGGGCCTTATTGATTCGCATTTTCACCTGGACAATATGCATGGTTTGCCTGCATTATTCCTGCAGCACGGTGTTACATCTGTTCGTGATCCTGGTGCGTGGATAGAAACATACGATGCTGAAAGAGTAGATGGTAAAATGATACCACGCCTTTTTTTAACCGGTCCGCACCTGGATATGTACCCGCCGGCGTACCCACACGATGCAGTTGTTGTACGTGATTCACTCGAAGCAGTTCAACAGGTAGATAAATTAGTTGCAAACGGAGCTACGGCTGTTAAGATTTATTTCAGAATCCCGGTAAACATGATCGGGCAGATTTGCAGACGTGTACATCAATATGGTTTACCGGTAACGGCACACCTGGAGATAGCAGAAGCCGTGCAGGCAATTGAAGCAGGCCTGGATGGCATAGAACATATCACCTCATTCGGACAATCATTGGTTACGCAGCGTGAGGCGGAAAAGTACAGGCAATCTGTTTTATTGGATAATAATGCAAGAAAACAAGGCCGGTACGATTTATGGAAAACAATTGATGTTAACAGTACTAAAGCAGATAGTTTGTGCAGGTATATAGCGAAAAAGAAAATTTTTATAAGCCCCACATTAGGCGCTTTCGAATACCAGCCATCAGCGAATGAGACAGATACAATTAAGCTTGTAGCATTTAACAACATGAAGGCTTTTACAGGCAAATTAAAAAAAGCGGGTGCGAGAATTGTATTGGGATCACATTCCAGTATTCCTTATGCGGAACATGGTTGGGCTTTTCAACACGAAATGGAATTGTTTACCGAAAGTGGTATAAGCAATGCCGATATTATTGTTGCGGCTACAATGCAAAATGCAATGTATTTCCATATTGATGACAAACTTGGAAGTATCGAGAAAGGAAAACTGGCCGATCTGATTTTAATAAAAGGTAATCCCCTTGCTGACATTAGCGCTATGAAAAATGTAGAGCAGGTAATGCTCAATGGTGTTTGGGTTGAAAAATAATATTTGTACATGAGAAAATAAATAACATCAAACGGACATGATGAAATCACTATTTACTCCATCTCCTATAAATGATCCGCTGCCTGATACAACGTTATGGGCTTCTTTTAAAAAAGGGGATAAGGATGCTTTCGCTGTAATTTATCACCGCTATCATAAAATACTTGTTCAGAACAGTCTTCGGATTTCAGCGGATAAGGATTTTGTAGAAGATTGTGTTCATGATTTATTTGCGGAGATGTGGAAGAATAAACAGAACTTAGGATTCCCGCAATCAGTAAAGGCATATCTTATCAGTTCTATACAACGTAAAGTGATAAGGCAAATGAAGAAAACAAGGCTAATATTCCAATTGAAAGAAACAGATGAACTGAATGATTTGCAGATTGATTTTTCCGTCGAAAGAAAGATAATCGCGGAACAAACAAGGGTTGAACAGCAGCATACTTTGTTCAGGGCTATGAAAGCTCTTACAAAAAGACAGAAAGAAGCTGTGTATTTAAAGTTTTATGCTAATCTCAGCTACCCGGAGATAGCGGGTAAAATGGCTATCAGTACAGATTCTATTTATAATCTTGTATCGAAGGCAATAGATAATATGCAGGTAGAATTGGGGAAAATCTCTTTTCACAAATATTCTTATTCTTGATCTCATACCGGTAATTATTTAAATAAACTCCTTATGCACTCATTTGTTAAATTTCTTGTGGTTATTGTTTCTATGGCGGCAACAGCTTTATGCGGAGCCGCACAGAACCCGGATTCATTACTGCTGAAAAATTACAGGCCAAAATCAATTTATAAAACACCTGTTACAAGAATTGAAAAAGCGAAGTTTCCTGTAATTGATATGCATTCGCATGAGTTTTATATTAAATCGAAAGATGGAATACCAGCCTGGATAAAAACAATGGACAAGTTTGGTATTGTAAAATCTATCGTGATGACGGCGGAGACGGGGAAAAAATTTGATTCGATTTATGCAATCTTCGCAGCATATGGCGATCGCTTTGAAGTGTGGTGTGGGTTTGATTATACAGGCTACGATAAACCAGGCTGGGGCGAATCTGCGGTGAAAGAATTGGAAAGATGTTATAAGGTAGGCGCAAAGGGGGTTGGCGAATTAGGCGACAAGGGTTTTGGTGAGTTTTATTCAGGTCCCGTTCCTGCTATTGGTATGCATGTAGATGATCCGCGTATGACGCCTTTGTTTCAGAAATGTGCGGAATTAAAAATGCCGGTCAATATACACGTCGCCGAACCAATGTGGATGTATGAACCAATGGACTCTACCAATGATGGATTGATGAATGCTTATGAATGGCGTATCGATAAATCAAGACCGGGATTGATTGGCCACCAGGAGTTGGTTAATACACTGGAAAACGTAGTAAGGCAAAACCCCAACACAACATTTATTTCGTGCCATCTTGCCAATTGTGAATACGATCTTACAATCATTGGAAATCTTTTGGCGAAATATAAAAACCTGTATGCAGATATAGGGGCAAGGTTTGCTGAAATAGCGCCGATACCCCGCTATATGAATGCCTTCTTTCAGCGGTACCAGGATAAAATTTTGTATGGTACAGATATGCATCCCGATCCGGAAATGTATGAAATGACTTTCCGGATACTGGAAACGCAGGACGAACATTTTTATGAAGTAGAACGCACCGGCTATCATTTTCCGTTATACGGATTTGGCCTGCC
>JAEUVI010000084.1 GCA_016787105.1 Chitinophagaceae bacterium
CGGATCGCTTGCAATAACATAATTGGTTGAAATACCGCCATAGCTCCATCCTGCAATACCCATCCTGTTTTCATCCACAATGCCCTGCTTTATCAAATGATTGGCTGCACCTACTATATCAACCACTTCCTTATTTCCCCAATCGCCATAGATAGCTCTTGTAAATGCAGTACCCCTGCCGCTACTGCCGCGATAATTAACAGCAGCTACTGCATAGCCTGCAGCAGCATATATCTGCCGGGTAATATCAAACTCATATTCATCCTGTGCTACGGGGCCGCCATGAATAAATAAAATCAGTGGTAATTTTTTTCCGGGTACTGCATCTGAAGGCTTATATAATAAACCTGATACCAACGTACCGTCCTTACTTTTTGATTGAAAACCTTCAACCTTCGCCAGCTTCAATGGTGCAAGGAATGAGTCCTGCACATGTGTCAACCTTCTTGTATTTTCATTTTCTACAGCATATAATTCTCCGGGCAATTGCGGTTCGCTCATAGTAGCCACCCATTTATCGTTCTCTGTTTCTATTTCCGCAAAACTTTTATCGCCTTTCGTCAAATTTTTCATGGCACCGCTCTTCACATCAAAAGAAACAATATTACACTGGCGATCATCTTCCATCAATACATTGATGGATTTTCCGTCACGGCTCCAGCGCTGGTTTCTTATCGGCCTGTCTACTGATTTATTTAATAAAACCGGGTCTCCTCCATCTTTTGAAATAACAGCGAGGTATGAAATACCATACATCGTGAATGGCTCATCACTGCTGCTTTGCTGGTAAGCGATAAATTTTCCATCGGGGCTCCATACAGGTCTTTCATCGGAGCCAGCCCAACTTGTAATTTTTTTCATTTCGGCACCAGCTTTTGCCTGCATCAGGTAGATATCGCTATTACTATTCTTATCCGGATCTGCTGTACGGTTGCTTGAAAACGCAATGGTTGAACCATCTGGCGAAAACGCAGGGTTTGTCTCATTATATATTCCTCTTGTAAGGGTATCCAGTTTTTTACTTTTTATGTCAAAATAATACAAGTGACTATTTCTCCTGTCAAGATAACCCTCGTAATCCTGTTTGAATTTGTACCGATCCATCACATAAGGTTTACGCACTTTTGTTTTCGCAGTGTCAGCATAATCGGGATCTTTTATTACGAGCAAAATGCCAGAGCCATCCGGTTTCCATACATACTCTTCAATATCACCTTTTACATCTGTCAGTTTTTTTGCTTCACCTCCTCTTCTGTCCAATATAAAAACTTGTGATTTTTCTTCACCATCATTTTCCTTATTACTTCTTGCTGCGGTAAATGAAATATATTTCCCATCAGGACTGAATTTTGGCGACGATTCTCCTGCAGGACTATTGGTTAATTGTACATTATCCTTTCCATCCCAGCTTATCATCCATATGTCTTTATTACGTTTATCTTTTGCGGTATCAACGGAAGTCAATGTATACAGCACCCAATTTCCATCCGGAGAAACCTGTGGATCAGCGATGTGCTGGTAACGATAAATGTCAACCGGGCCAATGGGACGTTTTTCCTGCGCCATTACTGTAACAGAAAATAAAAAAACGCTGGTAATAGTTTGTACAAACTGTTTCATATAGCAGAAGGCTTTTCTAATTATTTTCTAAAAATAAATAATAAAACCTTGTGATTAATTCTTCAGCAAAAAGTCAAACTTTATTTTCAAAAATGGATTTCTCATTATCATAATAATTAACTTCACAACCCTTGATATAGTTTAAAAAAAAGCAATAAAAATGTTCCGATTAGATAATAAAACAGCGGTTATAACAGGAGGCGGCAGTGGTATTGGCAGGGCTATAGCAACAACTTTTGCGAAACAGGGTGCTACTGTTCATATCATAGAGCTTAGCATAGAAAGCGCTAAAGATGCCGCAGAAGAAATCATAAACAACGGTGGAAAAGTAATTACGCATAGTTGCAATGTGGCCAACCAGGCTGATGTGATTACAACATTTGAAAAAATCGGTGCAATAAATATCCTGGTGAATAACGCAGGCATCGCCAATATCGGCAAAGCTGATACAACAAGTGAAAAGGATTTTGACAGGGTGATGATGGTAAATGTAAAAGGTGTTTATAATTGCCTGTATGCTGCCATACCACAATTGCGCAAGTCAGGTGCGGGTGTTATTTTAAATATGGCATCTGTAGCAGGATTGACAGGACTTGCAGATCGTTTTGTGTACAGTACTTCCAAAGGAGCGATATTGGCGATGACGATGAGTGTAGCAAGAGATTATATGCATGAAAACATCCGCTGTATATCCATTTCGCCGGCAAGAGTACATACACCATTTGTAGATGGGTATATCAAAAAAACATACCCGGGCCAGGAAGCAGAAATGTTTGACAAATTATCAAAAGCGCAACCGATAGGACGAATGGGCAAGCCAGAAGAAATTGCAAACCTTGCATTGTATCTCTGTAGTGATGAAGCGTCTTTTATCACAGGGCTCGATTATCCTATTGATGGAGGGTTTTTGAAACTGAATAATTAAGAAATCACCTTAGGTTACAGGCTCTAATCAATACGTTAAAAAACAAACTCATGAAAAGATTAATAACAGTTCTGCTATTGTTTTTTATATACATGCAAAATATAGTTGCACAGGTATATACCCCCACACCGGAAAATATTGCTCATCGCAAGCAATTCCAGGATATGAAATTTGGCATGTTTATTCATTGGGGCGCTTCCAGCTTATTGGGCCACGGCGAGTGGGTAATGAATAACCGGAACATAACAGTAGACGAATACTCACGTTTGCTCCACTTTTTCAATCCGCAAAGTTTTGATGCAAAAAAATGGGTGGATGCCGCGAAAAGCGCCGGAATGAAATACATCACTTTCATCACAAGACATCATGACGGCTTCAGCAACTGGGATACAAAATTCTCTGACTGGAAAATAACAAATACACCTTATGGTAAAGATGTGTTACGTCAATTAGCTGATGAATGTCATAAGCAAGGAATACAATTAAATCTTTACTATTCATTGCTTGACTGGTACCGCGAAGATTACCCGCATGAAACAGGAAGAACAGGTCAGAAATCCGATCGCAAAGGACATGGCGATTATGCGAGCTATCTGCAATTCATGAAAAATCAATTGACAGAACTGTTAACCAATTACGGCGAAATTGGTGGTATCTGGTTTGACGGGCATTGGGATCAGACAGCACCGGAAGGCGAACATGATCGCACATCACGCATCGATTGGAAATATGATGAAATATATGGGTTGATACATAAACTGCAACCAAAATGCCTCATCGGCAATAACCATCATATGACTCCTTTTCCCGGAGAAGATTTCCAGATGTTTGAAAAAGATTTGCCGGGACAAAACAAATCAGGATTAAGTTTCCAGGAAGCATCTGAAAGTGTGCCCGTAGAAACATGCGAAACAATGAATGACTCATGGGGGTTTAATATTACCGACAGGAATTATAAATCTTCGAAGCAACTGATACAATACATAGTCAATGCAGCAGGCCGCAATGCAAACTTTTTGCTTAACATCGGCCCGATGCCTGACGGCCTTGTACAACCGGAATTCATTGACACACTGAAAAAGATTGGCAACTGGATGCAGCAATATGGAGAAACCATTTATGGTACAAGAGGAAGAGTGATTGCCCCGCAGGACTGGGGCGTAACAACGGCTAAAAACAAAACGCTCTATTTGCATATCCTGAATAGCCCACAACAGGATGGGTACATTTTTATACCTGAATTCAAAGACAAAATTTCAAAAGCCAGCTTGTTTTCAAATAAATCAGGTGTAAAGTTCAAACAACAAGCTGAAGGAACTTTTGTTTTTCTTAATGGCATTGCATTGGATGATACCGATACCATTATTCAATTGGATTTAAAATAAGACTGGAGCAACATTTCCCGGTTCTTTAGAACCGGGTTAAATAAAAATAAACGTTCCAGGCTTTAGCCAAACAAAAGTTCACAACTCATTATTTGGCTAAAGCCGGAAGCTAAATCCTGGACGACATCCCGGCACTGAAGTACCGGGCAATAGAAGAGCCTTCATATTGTTTTGCGAGTAAACCAATAATTGCCATGACAATTGACACACACGTACATTTCTGGAAATATGACAAGAAGCGTGACGCATGGATGGATGATATGAAAATCCTGCAGCAAAATTATTTTCCTGAAAACATAGCGCAAACACTTTCCCGCAATGGCGTAGATGGCTGTGTAGCTGTACAGGCTGATCAATCAGAACTTGAAACGCATTTCTTAGTTGAGTTGGCCAATACACATCCGATCATTAAAGGAGTTGTCGGTTGGATTGATTTACAAAATGACAATATAGAAGAACGCCTGGCTTACTTTTCCCAATATCCAATCATCAAAGGATGGCGGCACGTGGCGCAAGGCGAACCATTGGATTTTTTGCTGCGCAAAAATTTTCAACGTGGCATCAGCTACCTGCAACCGATGGGATACACATACGATATATTGATATATCACAACCAGTTGAAACCGGCAGTTGAGTTTGTATCCGCATTTCCTGAACAAAAATTCATTATTGATCATTGCGCCAAGCCGGATATAAAAAATAAAAAGATAGATGAATGGGCTGTACTGATGCGTGAAATGGCGAAGCATCCCAATGTATGTTGCAAACTTTCCGGCTTATTTACCGAAGCTGCATGGAAACAATGGAGTGCCGGTGAATTTTATCCTTACCTCGATGTTGTGTTCGATGCGTTCGGCGTGGACAGGTTAATGTTTGGCAGTGACTGGCCGGTTATTCTTGTTTCCGGTATTTATGTGCAATGGAAAAGTTTGCTTGAAAAGTATATGGAAAATTTCAGCGAGGATGATAGAGTAAAAGTGTTTGGGGAGAATGCGGAAAGGTTTTACAATCTCTAGAAAAATATATGGCCTACACTCAAAAGGACATACTTGATTATCTCGAAAGCTATGATCAGGAAACCTATCATTTCTTTATAGATTTTGAACATCCATATTTTTATACCGCAGGTTCCAGGATAACACTTTTTGCGGATAAAGAACGTTGGGCTATTGTTTTTGAAAAATCAGGATACTCAACCGGAAGTGATTGCGGGCAAATTGAATTTACCTATTTCGGAAACTGCCTGTCGAATTTAGAAACCAGCGATCCCGAAGATCATTCAACTTCGAATATGAAGGTTGTAATAGTAATAAGCGATGAGGATTTAAGAGCAATTGAAGAAGACTATCTTTTAGTTGATAGAAACATCTCAGCAATTAAAGTACGCGACACCATTCTACCTTTTGATGTAAAAGATCAGATTAAAACTTATAATCTAATCCGTTATTTAGAAACCAAAAAACCGGCTTTGTTCAAAGCAACAGACAGCGAATTGAGAGAATGCCTTCCTTCCGACTTACCAAAACTTATGCAGATTGATAAATGGAATCACCAACCATACTCTAAACATATAAACATAACTTCACCTTCCACCTATGTAATCGAAGAAACAGGAACAAGACCAAGTGAAAATGAAACATATAAATTAATTGCAGATATCCTTGTTACAAAGGATACTGCAAAATGGAAGCCAACGCTCCCTCCAAACAATGATTGGAGAAATTGGCCTCGTGCAGGTACTATGTAATCTTCTCTATATCGGATATAAAAAGAAAGAGAATTATCTTCTTCTACAACCTCTTCACCCGCATATTCCTGAACCGCAACACATCGCCATGTCCTAAGAAACCGATATGTCCTTTTTTATTCGACAAGCCCGGGTGTTTCTGATGATCTAATGTTTCAGTAAAATTTTTTGACGCCGCCTTTATATCCCCATCAAGAATAACAGTACCGTTCAGCGTTACTTTTATTTTATTTCCTTTTATATAAATTTCTTCCTTATTCCATTCCCCTGTTGGTAACAGAAATCCTCTTTTGGCAGGAATAACCCCATATACCGATCCGTGGTATTGGTAAGGCTTCAGATCTTTATATCTTGGATCTTCGCTATCGAGTACCTGTATTTCCATTCCCACATAAGCAGCATCGCCTTCGAGTGGTGCACGGATACCAATACCATTATTGGCGCCGGGTGTTAACTGAAATTCGAAACGATAAATAAAATCTGCAAACTCATCATTGGTATATAAATTTCCACCGGCTGCATCCGGATCTACCATTACCGATCCATTGTCAATCACATAACCTGCTTTATTGCCCGTCCATTGATCGAGGTTGCTTCCATCAAATAAAGAAACAAAACCTTGTTTCTTTTCTTCAGCAGTCAGGCC
>JAEUVI010000092.1 GCA_016787105.1 Chitinophagaceae bacterium
ATTCAACAGCAGGTTGATAACCGGGAGCATTGAATGATAAATACTGTGCGATTTTAGCACCGATGCAAATGATTCTTTCTATCCGGAGTGTGAACAAATCAGCAGCTACCTGGTTATATAATGCTTCATCCGAAAGATTGCTCTGCAGAAAATCGGAAAGAATAACTGTACGCTTGTTGCCTGCGCTTTGCTGACCCAGGAAATTCAATGCTATTTTTAATGAGCTCAGATCAGCACTATAGCTATCATTGATAATAGCACAATGATTGATTCCTTTTCTCATTTCCAGTCGCATATTTACTGGTTGCAGTTGCATCAACCGTTGCCTGATAACCGCGAAATCAATTCCCATTGCCAGCATCGTACAGCAAACAGTAATCGCATTTTCTATTGACGCATCATCAGTAAATGGAATATCAAAACTGAATTCGCGACCTTCGCTTCTTGCCGTTACAGTAGAATGTTCTTCTTTCTTTTTTATCCCTGTAATATTCAACCATGCCGGGAACTGACTGCTCCAGCTGTAAAACACAACATCATCTTTAAATAAATTTCTATGCTCACCTTCCATATCCAACTGTTCGGGCACAGTATAATCCTTGCAATAAATAATTTTATCGCAATGAATAAACAGCTTTATTTTCTCTGACAATTTTTGAGTGGATGACGTAAACCCTTCGCTATGCGCTTCGCCGATATTTGTTAGTATTCCAATTGAAGGTTGAATTATCTTTTCCAGCCTTTTCATTTCTCCCGGCTGAGATATACCTGCTTCAAAAATACCTAAGTTATGCTGGCGGCCCATTTGCCACACACTCAGTGGTACGCCGATCTGCGAATTATAACTTTTAGGGCTTCTTACAATATTAAAATCTTCGTGCAATAACTGGTACAGCCATTCCTTTACGATTGTCTTTCCGTTACTACCCGTGATGCCAATTACCGGTACAGCAAATTGTTGCCTGTGTGCGGATGCTATTTGCTGTAAGGCAAGTAACACATCTGCTACAACTATCACATTCGCTTCCGGACATAAGTCCAAATCAATATCCCTGCTGATAATAAAATTGCGTATGCCTTTTTTATATAACTCATTGATGAACTGGTGGCCATCCCGCCTTGGACCGTGCAATGCGAAAAAAAGTGATGATGAAGGGGCGTAAACTTTGAGGCTGTCAGACAACAAATGATCAATGGTACACTCCTGGTAAAACCTAACCAATTTACCACCTGTAATTTTTTCTATTTCCTTAATCGTATATGCCAAGAAGATTACTTTATTCTTTTGTTTCCGATTCAGCCTTTGCTATCTGTATTGAATAAACGACAGAACCGACAATGCAGATAACAATAATCATGAGCGAAATATATGCAGGCACTTTAAAGTCAAAAATTTCTGCCAGCATTTTTAAACCAATAAAAATTAATACGATGGCAATTCCCTGCTGCAGGTCTTCAAACTTATTAACTGCGCCTTTCAGCAAAAAGAATAAAGAGCGCAA
>JAEUVI010000140.1 GCA_016787105.1 Chitinophagaceae bacterium
GCGGACACGTTGACAACTTCAACGACCCGATGATTGATAATAAGGATAGCAAGAAAAGGTATCGTGTGGATCATTTGATAGAAGCTTTTGCAGAAGAGCAAAAGGCAACCGGCAATGAGCAATTGGCAAATGAAGTACTGGCACAAATGGATGTGTTGCTGGCCAAAGATGATTTTGCAGGATTGAAAGCATTGATTGAAACAAATAAAATAAAGTGTGCTATCAGCGGCACCAGCAACTGGACAGATATCCGCCAGTTTAACCTGATGTTCTCTACTGAGTTTGGTTCTACTGTTTCCAGCGATGATGAGGATAATAAAGTATACCTGCGGCCTGAAACCGCGCAGGGTATTTTTGTAAACTTCCTGAATGTGCAGAAGACCGGCAGGATGAAAATTCCTTTTGGTATCGCGCAGATAGGTAAAGCATTCCGGAATGAAATTGTGGCAAGACAATTTATTTTCCGCATGAGAGAGTTTGAGCAAATGGAAATGCAGTTTTTCATTCGCCCTGGCACACAAAAGGAATGGTATGAAAAATGGAAACAGATAAGATTGGAATGGCATAAGAGCCTGGGTATTCCGGCAGAAAAATACCGCTACCACGACCATGTGAAACTGGCGCACTATGCGGATGCTGCCTGCGATATTGAGTTTGAATTTCCGATTGGTTTTAAAGAACTGGAAGGTATTCACTCAAGAACTGATTTTGACCTAAAGCAGCACCAGGAATACAGCAAGAAGAAACAGAATTACTTTGATAACGATATAGATCCTGCTACGGGTAAGCCTTACGGTAATTACATTCCTTATGTAATTGAAACTTCTATTGGTTTAGATAGGATGTTTCTCGCAGTGATGAGCCAGGCATATGAAGAACAGGATTTAAGCACTCCCGAAAAAACCGATAGCCGTGTAGTGTTGAAGTTTCCTGCTAAACTGGCTCCTATAAAGCTGGCTGTATTGCCATTGACAAAAAAAGAGGGCTTACCAGAAATTGCAGAACAGATCATAAATAATTGCAAATCGCAGTTCCGTTGTTTTTATGAAGAAAAAGATTCTATTGGTAAACGTTACCGCCGGATGGATGCGTTGGGAACTCCTTTTTGTGTAACCGTAGATCATCAAACCAAAGAGGATAATACTGTTACTATCCGTCACCGCGATTCAATGGAGCAGGAGCGTGTGCCTTTGGAAAAAGTGAAGGAGATCGTGCTGGCCGCTATATCCTGACGATTTGTTTTAAACAGGCTTCAGCAACTTGTAAAGACCCCAAAAGCCGGGGTTTTTCGTCTTTGGTACCAATACTTTACCGAAAGAAACCAGTTGAGCGAAACTTTTTATTTCACTCAAACGATTGTATGCCTGCCGATGGAAATGATTCTGTATTTTGTCCATCCAATAATCAAACTACATTTATGACGCAACCGACTGCTTTGCAATCCCGCAACAATCTTGGCCCAACCTTAATTATTGGCGCCTTGTTTTTTATTTTCGGCTTTGTTACCTGGGCCAACAGTACATTGATTCCTTATTTAAAAATCGCCTGCGAACTTACAACATCCGAAGCGGTACTTGTTACAACTGCTTTTTATATTTCTTACGCAGTAATGGCATTTCCTTCTTCATGGGTTTTAAGTAAAACGGGATTTAAAAAGGGAATGATGCTGGGTTTATTAGTAATGGCCGCCGGCGCATTATTATTTATCCCTGCAGCAAATACACGCACCTATAGTATGTTCCTGTTCGCATTGTTCGTAATCGGAACAGGACTTGCTTTGTTGCAGACAGCATCAAATCCATATATAACCATACTTGGTCCGATAGAAAGTGCTGCAAAACGGATCAGCATTATGGGGGTGTGCAATAAAACAGCCGGAGCTTTAGCTCCGTTGATTCTTGGTGCTATTGTGTTGAGTAATTCTTCTGACCTGGAAGCAAACCTGAAGACAATGGATGCTGCTCAAAAAGCAGCAGAGCTGGATGCGCTGGCTTCAAAAGTTATTTTACCTTATGTTATTATAGCGGTTGTATTGGTATTACTGGCAATATTTATTCATTTTTCATCCTTACCTGAAGTAAAAGCAGATGGCGAAGATGAAAGCAGTTCTTCTTCAGTAGTAAACCGCAAGAGTATTTTTGATTATCCTTATTTGCTGCTTGGGTTTGTAACGTTATTTCTCTATGTAGGTGTTGAAGTAATGGCGGGAGATATCATACAGGTATATGGCAATTCTATTGGAATCAGCCTGGATGTCGCAAAACATTTTACAACTTATACCATGATTGGTATGCTGGTTGGTTACATCACTGGTATCATAGCTATTCCAAAGTATTTTTCTCAGAATACTGCGATGAAAGTATCCGCTATATTAGGAGTAATATTCAGTCTTGGCGCCATCTTTACCACAGGTTATACTTCTGTTTTATTTATCGCTTTATTAGGCCTGGCAAATGCGTTGGTGTGGCCTGCTATCTGGCCATTGGCAATAGAAGGGCTGGGAAAATTTACAAAGGTCGGCTCTGCTTTATTGATTGTGGGTATTGCAGGCGGAGCTGTATTACCAAGAGTATGGGCTTCATTAGGTGAAAAAATTGGTCTTCAACAAGCATTCTGGATAATGGTGCCGTGCTATTTATTCATTTTTTATTTTGGTACCGCGGGGCATAAAGTAGGAAAAACAAAAAAATAAATTGTAAAACGCTAATACTTTTCAATACATTTTTACAATGCCCCGCGATTTATTTCGCGGGGCATTCTTTTTTAATCACAGAATGCAACAAATAAGATGCTTATAGTGTCTTGTAATTATAATGTTCTGGTGATAGAAATTATTTTTAATTGATTACCCTTATGAAATGACAGACCCCACTCAACTGAGTGGGGTTTATTGTTTGCCTCATCCTCTTACCCTTATTCTTTATGAGAGGGACAGTTCGTTATGCGAAACCAAACATTGGATATTCCACATCTGCTAATGAATGCTATCCATCAAATGGTAAGCGCCTGATTAATTTTGAATTTCGTTAATCCGGATTGTGGGCTGTTTTTCTCCTTTAAGAGAGGCCAGGTGAGGTAATAAAGTACGGCACTTCATCATTCGACTGCTTTTCTTTTTGCTGCCAGTAGGCGAGTGTAACAATATGTCCATCCTTTGTTCGCAGTAATCGGCCAAAAATAGCATTGGTCGGATTGAATGTTACATCAGTAACACCTACTGTAAATGTTTCCGGAGTGGGAGGTGGAGGAGGCGGAGCTGGTTCACCTTCTTTGGGTGCAGGTACTGCTGCAGCTTTTGGAGGTGGCGATGCAACAACGATAACCGTATAGCGATTGTATTCCAGCAGATCTTTAAGGAACTCGACACGATCCGCATTCGCATTTTTTTCAACAATGGCACATTTGATTCCATTCAAATCTTCAAACTCATGATTTTTATTAATTGCCATAGAAGAAGTAAAAATTAAAAGTAAAAATTCAAAAATCACAGATATGTTTAAATCTTTTGATTTTTATTTTACCAACGAATAAATGTAATTATAAGCCCCGCTTATAAGTCCGGTCACTATTATTCCAATCATACAAATAGCCAGGGCGAGTTTTGGCTGCAAGCCAGCGTTTATTTTTTCAACAGGATTTTTGTTTTCATCCATAAACATCGCTTTTATTATCCGCAGGTAATAATAAAGCGAAATAACCATGTTCAATGCTGCAATCGTAATCAATATATAATTCCCTTTTGCAGCGCCAGCGAGTAGCAAAAAGAATTTTCCAAAAAAACCGGCTGTAGGCGGTATGCCTGCTAATGAGAATAATGAAATGGCTAATACCCAACTTAATAATTTGTTGTGGGTATAAAACCCTTTATAATCATCAATATTTTCCTTTCCTGCAAGGGAACTTACAAGCGCTACTACACCGAATGCACCGAGGTTGGAAAAAAGATATACCAGTACAAAGTAGATAACTGAAGCGCTGCCTTCTGCCGATTGCCCGGTAATACCAATCAAAATAAAACCTACCTGGGCAATAGAAGAAAATGCGAGAAAGCGCTTCATGTTTTGTTGCCGCAGGGCAAATAAGTTTCCAATAATCATTGTAAGAACTGATAAAACAAACAACATGTTATACCAGTTGCTGCCCAGCGGCTGAAATACATTGTACAATACAGAAACCAGTACAAATAGTATTGCAGCTTTTGATATTACTGATAAGTAAGAAGTAACTGCCACCGGCGAACCTTCATATACATCTGCTGTCCATAAATGAAACGGCACTGCTGAAATTTTAAAAGTGAAACCGGAAAGCAGCAGAATAAATGAAAATAGTTGTAAAGGGCTTCCATTTAATTGTGAACTGATTTCAGCAAAATTCAAACTGCCTGTAGTACCGTACAATAATGAAATGCCAAAAAGCAGCAGGCCAGATGAGAATGCTGAGGATATTGACATTTTAAATGCAGCTTCCGAAGCGATTTTCTTATGCAAATCAAAATTGCATAATGCCGCCAATGGTATAGTTGACAATTCCAGCGCCAGGTAAAACATCAGGATGTTATTAGCTGAAATCATAAAGAACATACCCAGTAGCGTAGAAAGCAGCAGCATATAAAATTCAGGTACATGTTTGTGTTGTTTCAGCCAATGATATGATTGTAATGAAATGATAAGTATGCCCAGGTTCAGCATGTTCTTTTCAAAACGCAGCAGCTCATTGGTCCGGAACATATCGCCAAATAATGTTCCTTCTTTTGCAATAAAGAAACCTGATAGCAGATTAATAAACAACAGCAGGTTGATAATATTCAGCAGCGATTCATTTCTCCATTCTTTGTTTCCAATCTTCAGAAACAACAAGGTAAAAATGAGTAAGGTAATTACCAGTTCAGCCTTCATCAGTATGAAAAAGTCAGCCAGCATTCTTTATTCTTCTTCGTTTTATTTTGTTATAGCACTTATTTTTTGCATAATGATATCCGTTGCCGGCCTTAATAAATCATTCAGCCAGAAAGGAGCGACACCTATAGCTACAATTCCTGTTATTAATATTACAGCAGCCAGTTTTTCATTCCATGCGGCATCCTTTAATGATTTATAATCATTATTAGTTATTGGCCCCATTATTACCTGACCGGTAGCCCGCAAAATATAAACAGCCGTTACAACAATGGAAGCGCATGCTATAATAGTTGCAATGCGATAAAAGCTGTCTGCATTTTGCCAGGAACCCATGAACACCGTCATTTCAGCTACAAAACCACTAAGACCAGGCAACCCCAATGAGCATAAACCTGCAATAACAAAAACAGCAGAAATGAATGGCATTACTTTTAATAAGCCACTTAACTGGGCTACCTGTCGTGTATGTGTCCGGTCATAAATCATTCCGATGGCAGCAAAGAAAAGTGCTGTCATCAATCCATGTGATACCATTTGCATTACTGCGCCTGTTATAGCTGTTTGGGTAAGCATACCGATACCGAGCAATACAAAGCCGCAGTGGCTGATAGAAGAATAGGCATTGATATATTTTAAATCGGTCTGCATCATAGTAGCGAAGGCTCCATACAAAATAGCTATGCATGCGAGAATGATGATAATAGTTGAGTAATGATGTGCTGCATCGGGCATCAGCCATGTTGCTACGCGCAGGCAACCATATCCTCCCAGCTTCATTGATATACCTGCAAGAAACATGGACGCTGCTGTAGGTGCAGATGAATGCCCATCCGGCACCCATGTATGAAATGGAAACAAAGCGGTGAATATTCCAAAACCAATGAAGGCAAATGGAAAAAATAACTTTTGTATGTCCTCAGATATATTTGATTGAGCAATCTGGAGCATATCGAAGCTATGCGCACCATTAATATTTGTATTGAAATAAATTCCTGCTAATCCAACAAAAACCAATGCGGAGCCGCCCATCAGCATTAATGCCAGCTTCATTGCGCTGTATTCTTTTTTACCGCTACCCCATATACCAATCAAAAGGAATTTAGGAATGACGGCGAGTTCAAGAAAAAAGAAAAGAGTAAATAAATCAATCGAAATAAAAAAACCATACGCACCAGCGCTGAGAAAGAGCAGTAAAAAGAAAAATTCTTTACTTAGTTTTTCCTGTTTCCAGGAAACTAAAATACCGGCCAGCACAACAAAGGCTGTCAGTAATATCATAGAAACAGAGATCCCGTCTACGCCGGTATGAAAATTAATATTGAGTGGCGCATACCATTTATAATTGTTTTCAAAAAGCATGAGGCTTGTATTGCCAGTTGTTTTTTCCTGCCAGAACAAATACAACAGGAAAAAGCAAAGTATAAACTGTACAACCGCACCCGCCAAAGTGATAAGCCGTACCTGTTTTGCTTCTTTAAATGGCAAAAGCAGCAACGCATTCAGAATGGGCAATATGACAAGCAGGGATAAATTCATTTTGTTTAGTTGCGTTTAGCGCCAGCGGCACGTCATATTATTAGTAGTATCAGTAATTTTTTTATTTCCATAAATAAACGAATACAATAGCCATTGCTATGATACCGGCAAAAAAATACAAAGCATACGATTGTACTTTGCCGGATTGAATACCTTTTATAGCTGAAGAAATGCTGGCTGTTACACCTGCAATTCCATTCATTATTCCATCAATTATATTTTTATCAATCCATGCGGCTGGCCTGCCAACCAGGTTGAATATTATTTTTTTTGTGATAAAAAGATAAACCTCATCAATGTAAAATTTATGATAGGCTGTTTTGTACAATCCGCCAAGACTATTTGAAATCGCCTGCGGTTTGCCATTTTCTTTTTTATACAGCAACATTGCCAGCAAAATTCCGAGTAGTGAGACGGTCACTGGTACAATAGAAAATAAAATATGAAAGTGAGATGCCAGTTCTTTGCCATCAGCAGAAACATATTTGCCAAACGAAATAAATCCGGCAGTGCAAGTGCAGACAGCCAAAATCCATAATGGTATTTTCATTGACATGTTGCCTTCCCCGTGATGGGAGTGCAAGTCTTTTTGTTTATTCCAGAAAATAGAAAAATATAAGCGGAACATGTAAAAAGCGGTTAGTCCCGATGTGAATAAAGCGATTGCATAAACTATTTTATTGGATTCATACGAGGCCAATAAAATTTCTTCTTTGCTGAAGAAACCTGCAAAAGGGAAGATGCCCGATATAGCAAGGCATGCAACGAGGAATACGATATGTGTAACAGGCATATATCTTTTTAAACCACCCATGTCTTTTAGTTCATTGCTATGTACAAGGTGAATAACAGCCCCTGCAGCAAGAAATAATAACGATTTAAAGAAAGCATGTGTGAATAAATGAAATAATGAAGCAGTATAGCCCAATCCATTTTCACCGCCGATTCCGGATATGCCCAATGAAAACATCATGTATCCAATCTGAGACATGGTGGAATAGGCCAGTACTCGTTTGATGTCAGTTTGAGTGCATGCAATAATAGCGGCAAATAAAGCAGAAGCTACACCCACAAATGTCACGATATGTAATGATGCCTGGTTGATATGAAAGACAGGAAATAACCTTGCAACGAGATACACTCCGGCTACAACCATTGTTGCGGCATGTATCAATGCGGAAACGGGAGTAGGGCCCTCCATTGCATCAGGTAGCCAGATATGTAACGGAAGCATCGCTGATTTACCTGCACCGCCGATAAATACTAACGTCAAAGCCCATGTTAACAACGATACACCGAAAAATGAGGCTGTGGTTATGCCAATGAATTGAGAAGATTGTATGTCTGTTAATCTTTGGATCAAAGTTCCGAAATCCAATGTCTCTGCCTGGAAACCCAGGATAAGAATGCCAATCAAAAATGCAAGGTCTGCAAACCTTGTAACAATAAATGCTTTTTTGGAAGCTGCGACTGCTGAAGGTTTATCATAATAAAAACCGATCAATAAATACGAGGATACACCCACCAATTCCCAGAACATATATATCTGGAAGATATTGGTTGATATAACCAGACCGAGCATGGAAAAAGTAAAGAGACCGAGGAATGCATAATAAGTGCTGAACCTTTCTTCGCCCTTCATGTACCAAAGACTGAAAATGTGCACCATTAACGAAACAAATGTTACAACCACCAGCATCATCACTGATATGGGATCGAGAACAAAACCCATGTCAATTGAAATATTTTCAGAAAATGAAAGCCAGGTATATTTAAAAGGAATGATTGATTGGTAAACACCGTTTACCTTTCCGTCGATAAAAAAATAGTTGTAAGCTGTGTATAGGGATAGTATCGCGGCAACCAATAAAAACAAGGTGCCAATGATGCCTGCTGATTTATTAAAATAACTTTTGCCAAATAAGCCTAATACCAAAAAGCCTGCCAGTGGCAGCAATGGTATCAATAATATGTATTGCGAATAATTCATTTAAAATTTCATTTCCTCCGCTTCTTCTACATCAATTGATTGGTGGTTCCTGTAAAGGTTGATAATAATTGCTATCGCGACAGCAGCTTCAGCGGCGGCTATTGCTATTATAAATATGGTAAAGAAAATTCCGTCCAGTTTGTCAGGATACAGGTATTTATTGAAAACAACGAAATTGATATTGACACTGTTTAGTATTAATTCAATCGCCATGAGCATAGTAATCATGTTCCGGCGGGTAAACAGGCCGTACATGCCAATAAAAAACAAGGCAGTGCTTACAAAAAGAATATGACTTATAGGTATTTCATTCATTTTTCTTCCGGGTTTGATTTGATAGCAATTACGATACAGCCTATCATAGCAGCTAACAGTAATATGCTTACTACTTCAAGCGGTAATGCAAAACCATTTCTATCAGTTCCAAGCATTTGCATTCCTATTTTTGATATAGTCCAGTCGAATGGTTTTTCTGTTAATTGGAAACTATGTTGTGAAATCAATAAAAATGTAAGTGAGAACCCAAAGATTGTTGCAAGAACAGACGCAATGACCCTGGTGATTGGCGCTTTCGCCATTCGCTGTCCAGACTGCTGTGTTAGAAAAATGGAAAAGATGATAAGCACAACGATACCTCCCACATATACTATTATCTGAACGGCTGCTATAAATTCTACCTCAAGCCAGAAATAAAGTGCGGCTGTGCCAATGAGCGAAAACAATAGCCAGATTGCTGAACGGAATATTTTCCTGGTTGTAACCGCAAGAATAGCGGTACCCAGCATAAATGCAGAAATGAGATAAAATATAATTTGCGAAGCAGTCATAAAGTGAAACATGAAAAATAAAAAGTAAAAAGTAAAAAATACTTTGTCTGATTCTTCATTTTAAGTCTTGGTTTTCTATTCTCATTATTCAATACCTTCTCTTATTTTACTACCTGGATTGTTCAGTTTTTTTGTAAGCTGACTTCTGTCAAACACACTGTGCTCAAATGTCTGTGCCATTTTTATTGCACTTGTAGGACATGCTTCTATACAAAGGTTGCACATCGTACACAATTCAAGATGGTACACAAACGTATCCAGCGCTTTCTTCTTTTTTCCTTCGGGTGTTATGTCAAATTTTGTAATAATTTTTATTGTAGCATTCGGACAGGCTAATTCACAGGCAGTGCAACCAGTACAGGCATGCTCATTGTTTTCATCATGTATCATTACCACTTCACCACGAAATCGCTCAGGCAATACCAATGTATCCTTATTGTCCGGATATTGTTGTGTAATTATTTCTTTATGATGTGTGAAATAATAACCAGTCAGTTTCATTCCTTTCAGCAAGGATTTCACTGCGCTAAAAACATCTGTTATATATTTTCGTATAAAACCCATTCAATTTTCGATTTTAAATTTTCGATTTTAAATCCGGAATCGAAAATCTTATATCTTAAATCAGAAATGCCATCCTGCTATCGCTATCACAGTTGCCAACAGTAAGTTAACCATACTGATTGGTAATAAATATTTCCACTCAAGGTTTAATAACTGATCAATACGCAGCCGCGGAAATGTCCATCGGAACCACATGATGACGAATATGAGAAAAAATGTTTTACCAAAAAACCAGATTGAAGACGGGATATAATCCATCACATGATTAAATCCCTGCCAGTTGCCGATATGGAGTGGCATCCAGCCACCCAGGAACAGGGTGGCGCCAACGGCACACACAATAAATATATTTACATATTCCGCGAGGAAAAACAAAGCAAACTTCATTCCTGAGTATTCTGTATGAAAGCCCGCTGTTAATTCCGATTCGGCTTCGGCCATATCAAAAGGGGCGCGGTTAGTTTCAGCAGTTACTGCAATCAGGAAAATTATGAATGCAATGATTACGGGAATATGTCCTTTGAAAATCCACCACCCATTTTGTTGCGATTCGATAATGTCTGAAATACGCAGGCTGCCTGTTAATACGATGACAGTAAGTATCGCCAGGCCGGCGGATAACTCATAACTCACAATCTGTGCACCACTACGCATGGCACCAAGCAATGAATATTTGTTATTGCTTGCCCAGCCTGCCATTAATATACCAATGACGGAAACGGATGAAACTGAAGCGAAAAATAAAATACCAATATTGATATCCCAAATCTGGAAACCTTTTGCAAACATAATTGGGGCCATAAGCACCATCGCTACAATCATTACAATAAAAGGAGCCAGATTGAATAAAAATTTGTCAGCACCATCAGGTGTCATCCCTTCTTTGATAATTAGTTTTAGTGTATCGGCTACCGTTTGGAACATTCCTTTTGGCCCAACCCGGTTTGGTCCCAGGCGTACCTGCATCCATGCGGATACTTTGCGTTCCATCATGATTAGTACTAATCCCAATAACGAAAACAATGTAATAATGCAAATCGCGACAAGAATAAATTCAATCAATAATGCAATTGACGGGTTGAATGTATTGTACAACCAGTTGTGAATAGATGCGGTTATATTTTCGAAGCCGAAGCCCATCCTGGTCTCTTTAGTTTGTATTTTATTTTATCTGCCTTCCCAAAGGGAAGGAGTCAACTTCCTATAATCGAACTATTATTTTTACCTAATTAATCAAATCTGCTTTTTATTCTTAATTTTCTAAAAGCAGGGATTGTGTTCTGATGGCCTTCTCTTCGGGAAGGTCGGGATGGGCCCTTCTCATCTGTCAATATCCGGTATTACAAAATCCAGCGTTCCCATTATCGCTACAAGGTCGCCAATCTTACTTCCTCTTGCTATATGATCTAATGACGACAGATTGGAAAATCCTGGCGAACGGAATTTTATCCGATAAGGTGTAGTACCGCCTTCGCTTACAATGTAAACACCAAATTCTCCTCTTGCTGTTTCTACTCTTGAATAAAATTCTCCTTTTGGTAATTTTAATACGGCTTTTGTTTTAGCCTGAAACTCCCCATCGGGTATATTGTCAATTAATTGTTCAACGATCGATAAAGATTGCCGCATTTCTTTCATGCGTACAAGATAACGGGCAAAACTATCGCATCCCGTTTCAATAATTTCTTCAAACTGCAACTGATTGTAAATTTCGTAGGGATATAATTTCCGGATATCACATTGTACGCCACTTGCTCTTGCCGAAGGCCCGCTCATACCATATGAAATAGCATCTTCTTTTGAAATAACGCCTACGTTTTCTGTACGGTTTCTGAAAATCACATTATCGGTTACCAGTTCATCATATTCATCAATCTTATTTTTAAAATGTGTAATAAACTCTTTAACCTTCTTTTGAAAATTCGGATGCAGATCAAACATGACACCACCAGGTACCATATAGTTCATAGTCAGCCTGGCGCCGCATGTTTCCTCCATAATGTCATTTATCATTTCCCGCTCACGAAAGGCGAGAAAGAAGGGAGTCAGGGCGCCTACATCCATCGCCATTGCCCCCCACCAAAGTGTATGCGATGCGATGCGTGTAAGCTCATCCATTAAAACACGGATAACCTGTGCACGTGCCGGAATTTCTATCTGTAAACCTTTTTCCACACAGAGAGCGCAGCCATGATTATTAATGTGCGACGATAAATAATCCATGCGACTGGTGGCGTAAATGAATTGCCTGTAGCTCAGGCTTTCACACATTTTTTCTATTGAGCGATGGATATAGCCAAGATGCGGTTCTACTTTTTTAATCGTTTCACCATTCAATGTAATAACGAGATGAAGTACACCATGCGTAGCAGGATGCTGGGGACCGATATTGATAATCATATCGGCCCCTTCAAGCCCCTCCGAAGGAGGGGTTTTTGATAGGTCGCTTATTATTTCGGTTTGCCTGTACATTGAAATAAAAAATATTCAACACTCAATACTCAGTTACTGTTGGACATGGATTTTTTTATTGATAATTGAATATTTAGTTTTACTCTTTTTTATAGTTTAATAATATTAATTGGATCTTCGTAGTCTTTCCTCATTGGGTTTTTCCCTTCCCATCCATCAGGTAAAATCAATAAACGTAAATCCGGATGATTCAGAAAATTCACGCCAAATAATTCATATACTTCACGCTCATGAAACTCCGCTGTACGCCAGGTATGCGATACAGTTTCTATTTCAGGTTTATTGCGATCCAGGTTTGATTTTATAACAATTGAATGGCGATGAATAGTAGATGTTAAGTGATATACCATTGTAAGATGCGTCTTCCAATCCACGCAGGTGAGGCAGAACAAATAATCAAGGTCGAGTCCCTGGGTATTGCGTAACTGATTGGAAAATGACAGCCATGATGATGGCGCTATTAATACATTCAGCCATTCGCCACCTTCTTCAATAGTAATATCGGGCAATAGCTCAGCTAATTTTATTTTCAACTCTTCTCCGTTCATCAAAAACTTTGTTCTGGTTTCTGCATTTTTATTTGTTCCCTGGTTAATCCTTTTTTAATTTTTTCTTGCAGGCTAATCATTGCGTGCAGCAAAGCTTCCGGTCTTGGCGGACAACCGGCGATATATACATCAACCGGTATTACATGATCTGTCCCTTTTACCACTGAATAAGTATTGTAGAAAAAAGGGCCACCGCTTGTAGCACAGGCTCCCATTGCTATTACGTACTTGGGGTCAGCCATTTGATCGTACAGGCGTTTGAGCACAGGTGCCATTTTATTAACAATAGTTCCTGCTATTATAATTACGTCAGCTTGTCTTGGTGTTGCTCTTGCTACTTCAAAGCCAAATCTCGACCAGTCGTATTTTGCAGAAGCGGTACTCATCATTTCTATGGCACAGCAACTGGTACCGAATACCAATGGCCAGAGTGAGTTACTTCTTGCCCAGTTAATCACATCATCCAGTTTGCTTACAAGAATACCACCCGATGGTGTTGGATGCACGTCACCAGGAAACGAAGCCCCCCCGTCTCCCGAAGGGGGGATCATTGAAGAGTCTGTATTTTTTAAAATGTCATTCACGTTATCAGGTTTCTTAAGTCCCCTTCGGCGGATTTAGGAGGCTGCTTACATCCATTTCAACGCTCCTTTTTTATGCGCATATAAAAAACCCATGAAAAGAATAAAAAAGAAAATTACAATTTCAATTAATGCCAACCAACCAACTTTTTTAACTACTACCGCCCATGGATATAGGAAAACCAACTCCACATCAAAAATGAGAAATATGAGAGCGAATAAATAATAACCTGCATTGAATTGAATCCAGCTTGGCCCTTTGGTGGGAACACCACATTCGTATGGCTGTCCTTTTTGTTTATTTTTCGTTGCCTTTACTACCAATTTGGACACAAGAATTGCAATAGCGGAAAACGCAATCGCAGCAAT
>JAEUVI010000146.1 GCA_016787105.1 Chitinophagaceae bacterium
ATTGAAACCGCAATAAGTATGGTGGGTGACGTTAACCGCCTGCGGCCGCATATAAAAACGCATAAATCACCGGATGTATCGAAGCTGATGATTGATGCAGGTATTACAAAATTCAAATGTTCGACTATAGCAGAAGCAGAAATGCTTGGGCAGTGCGGTGCTAAAGATGTACTGCTTGCTTACCAGCCACTGGGGCCAAAGCTGAAACGATTTATTGAAGTAATAAAAAAATATGCCGCTACCAAATATTCATGCCTGATTGATAATACTGCTGCCGCTAATGAACAGTCGGAGTTATTTATTGCAAATAATTTAAAAGTCCCGGTATTTATAGATTTGAATATCGGCATGAACCGTACCGGCATAGCACCAAACGATGAAGCAATTGCATTATACAAATATGCATCCGGGCTAAAAGGAATAACATTGATGGGACTGCATGCCTATGACGGGCACCTCAGAAATGCGGATATAACAGAACGTGAGAGAGAATGTAATGAGGGTTTTGCAGGAGTTGAAAAAATGAAAAAAGAATTGGAAAAAGCTGGTTATGCAGTACCGGTAGTAATCGCAGGAGGTTCACCATCTTTTCCCATTCATGCAAAAAGAAAAGATGTAGAATCCAGTCCCGGCACATTCATATACTGGGATAAAGGATATACCGATTTATGTCCTGAACAAAATTTTTTACCCGCCGCTGTTCTTGTAACAAGAGTGATATCACTTCCTTCGGCAACAAGAATAACAACCGATCTTGGGCATAAATCCGTGGGTGCAGAAAATGAAATTACGAAGCGTGTTTATTTCATGAATGCAGATACACTCAAACCTGTTGGACAAAGTGAAGAACATCTTGTACTGGAAGTACCGGAAAATCATTCCTATAAAGTTGGTAATGTTTTTTATGGGCTACCATACCATGTCTGCCCCACTGTTGCTTTATACGAAAGAGTATACACAATTGAAAATGGAAAAGTAAGTGGTGAGTGGAAAACAATTGCGAGAGATAGAAAATTACAATACTGAGTAAAATAAAAACGTTGGGCGTCATACAATCAAAACGCCAGAACATTAATTTCAAGTCTCGGCAGGTAGCAATTTAGGCTAATAGTTTTCAACCAACGTAATGAATGCATGGACAAGAAAGCGAACCTTAAATCATTAATTGAACTTTATGAAAACGCACAACTTGACTTTAAGCAGGTTCAACTTTCAGTGAATGAAATTACCGGAAAGACAATCAGTGAAGAAGAAATTAAAGATTATTGGACATACACTTCGCTTGACAATTTTTGCGAAATGCTTTTAATTGAGCCGATTACCGATTGGCAAGACATTGACGACGCAAAAGCACTCCTATTAATTGAGGAAGTTTTGGACAACGTTACAAATGACGCACTATTAACAAGAAACAGCGAAGCGTTGGAAAAACGGTATCGGAAACCTTCAGGCTTTTTGAATGACCTTGTTTTTCATTCAGACATCAATAGCCCAAATGAGATTTTAAAGCAGCTTAAAAAAGACAAGACAATTAATCTTTGAAAACCGTGTGTGGAGACAAAGTACGAACGCCCAACATTTGCTACTATGGCGGGGCGCCGAACAAAACTTCGGCTAAGTGCAGGCATCAGCAATAGTTCCAGCGTGACGAAACAAGCCAAGCAAAATATTTTATCTTCAACATCATTAACTTTATTGAGCAGAGGTTCGGTGCTGGACGTTCAATGAATACCGCCACAGCAGCAAGCCCTGTTCGAAAGAGGCCTCATTCTCCTTCTCCCTGAGAGAAGGAGCGGTGCTGTAAATCTTTAATCATCTACATCTCAACCAAATCAACTTTTGTTCTTTATTCTGCATTTTCGAAGATTTCAATTTTTTAGAATCTACAAAAAGCGAGGGCTTTGGGTTGATGGCCTTCTCCTTTGGAGAAGGTCGGGATGAGGCCACCAGATCACTTTTAGTTCTTTGTCCTGCATTTTCGGAGACTTCAATTTTTTTTCAGAATCTCCGAAAAGCAGGGTCTGCGGGTTGATGGCCTTCTCTTTTGGAGAAGGTCGGGATGAGGCATCCCTACTGACTCACCCTCCCTTTCAACGACTGCAAAGCACTATTAATACTATCTTTCGATAACCATTTCCTTCCGATCATCACCCCTTCAATATTCGCTGTTTGGGAAATATCTGTAAGCGGGTTTCCATTTAAAAGAACCAAATCAGCAACATTACCTGCTTTGATGGTACCAGCATTTTTCTGATCAAAGTATTTCGCCACATTTACCGTACTTGATACAAGCGCCTGGTAAGGAGTAAGGCCAGATGCTACCATGTATTGCAGTTCCTGGTGCAATGAAAAACCCGGCACATCAAAAACCTGCGGCGCATCGGAACCGGATAACAATCCAACGCCATCATCCTGGCAGGCTTTTATCAGTTTTCTTCTCAGCTCTATCCATGCCATCGCTGATGTGGAATCGTAAGCGGGATTTTTCACAAGATTATTTTTCGCGTTTATCCAGTTGTTCAATGTCTTCTCACTCATGTATACCATATCCGGATCTTTCGCAAAAGCCTCAGCGCTTTTTTGTGGTGATGCCCAACGCTCGGCTAATGCTTGTGTTGGCACTACCCATATATTATTTTCCCGAAGCGCTTTTGTCAATGCTGGTATTTTTGAAACATCCGCCTTTGTACCGATGTACAAAGCAAACAAGCCGCGATCCTGTTCTTTGATATTTTCTACACCCGGCACCAATGCGTCTACAAATCCATCCAGGTGATCAATTGATGCATAGCCTGATTCAATCGCACGCCATACACCTACATCGTACGACACATGCCCGGCATAACGCATTCCCACTTCTTTTGCTTTTTTTGCCAATGCATCAAAGTTTGCTCTCGACAAGCCAGGATGTAATTTGAAAAAATCATAACCTGCATTTTTTTGTTCTATTACCATTGCTTCAGCAGCTTCAGGCGATTTCACACT
>JAEUVI010000196.1 GCA_016787105.1 Chitinophagaceae bacterium
CATTGGTCTGGGAATCACATATAGTTTTCATTAACCATTAAAAAGATAAAAGTATAAGCACAGCATGTTCATATATTTTATTTCTACTAGCCTATTTTGAAATAATATAAATCACCGAACTACATTTTCTCACATTCATCATCGCTTTCACGTTTGAAATAAAACCAGTCCATCCCGCGCCAATCCAGTTAGTGTTTCCGTTTTTATATTTACTGCTCAGCAGGCTTACATAAAAACTATCAAACCACATCGGTTTGCAGGCAATCAATTTCAATCCATGCTTCACCACCAGCGTTTCCATTGACTTTGGAGAAAAATGATATAAATGTCTCGGCACATCATAAGCGGCCCAATATTCACCGTATGAAGCGGCATCGCTGCTTGTATAGTTGGGCACCGCGATTATTAAACGGCCATTTGCTGTCAGGAGTTTTTTTAACTGAGCTATATATTCCTGCAATGAGTGTACATGCTCCAGCACATGCCACATAGTAATTGCGTCAAAAGAATTTTCAGTTAATGAAAATAAAATTTCGCTCTGCTGCAAGCCGATTCCATGTAATGTTTTTGCAACCGCTCTTGCGTCACTATCCGGCTCCAGCCCGGTTACCTGCCAGTTGTTTTGTTTCATTTCATTCAGAAAGCTACCGGTTCCCGCTCCTACATCCAGCAAATTACCAGTTGCCCTGCCTGTTACTTTTTCAATCAGTTTTCTTTTCTGTACCAATGTTCTTTTACGTACCGACTTATACAGCTGATTCACCAATCCTTTTGAAGTATCGGTATGGGAAATATAATTTTCCGATTTGTAATAAGGGGCGATGGCATTTTGCGATGGTACATCCTGCGTAAAACGAATTGTGCATTGACTGCATTCCAGTATTGTAAAATTTTCCTGGCTGACTGTATAATCCCTGGCGGTTAAAACCTTTTTGATTTCAGCGGAATTACAAACCGGGCATTGTGTATAATGAATGATATCGCTCATGAATGAAATAAAATAACATGGAAAGCCGCAAAGTAAATCGAAAAAGATGAAACAGTAAATGTATTACTGAACTTGCTTGTAAGTGGCCGGCGCCTCTTTCGGAGTAAGTTTCGGTTTTCCTGATACAGCAGTGGCATTAAGACCATGCTGAAAAAGATACATTGCCGTAAAAATCAAAGCGAGAAGCAGTATTGCTACTGCCGCGGTATATGGAGTCAGGCGCAATTTCTTCCTGTCAGGGAAAAGCAATATTTCATTCATCTGATCCGAACTCTTCTCTGCATCACCGACCAATATTGTATGACGACTGTTTTCATGAATCACTTTATCCGCCTGCACCGTCTCTTCGAAAAACAATCTTCTGCGCTCCGGTTCAAACTCAATACCACTGTCAAGGCCTCTCCGGATAACACCCACTCCATTCCATTTTATCTCTTTTCCCGCATTAATTTCCCTTTTTATATCAGCCACAAAATTATTTACCCGTATAGCAGCTTCTTCTTCCGCGATATTTAATTGCTCGGCCAACCATATAAAAAACCGCTTGGGAGGTGTTGTACTTCCCTGCAGCCAGGTAAACGTATATGAAGGTGGTGATATAGTGTGACCCGCAATGTCCGACTCGGATGATAGTCGTTGCAGTGCAACAGTACCCAGGCCGGGCAATACAATCTTATTGTTATGTATCAGGTATTGGTAAAACAAACCAAGCATCCTAGTTCTTTTGTGCAAACGAAAATACAACTCCTGCCACAAAATTGAACCCATAAACCGGGTATTGGTTCCAAATCTGGTATTCTTTATTCAGAATATTGTTGAATTGAGACCATACGTTCAGGTTTTTGGTGATGCGGAATTCAAGGCCTGCATTTAAATCAAAGGAACCCTTCAGTTTATTTGTACCACCATCAGGCTTTTGGTAATGTGGCCCGCCCCAGGCAAACAAATCGGAAGTAACCCACAGGTCTTTAATCACCTGCATGCGCAAGGCACCTTTTACTTCCATCGGAATTAACCCGTAAGCTTTGGGATAGTTTTTTAAATCGCCAAACTGGTTGAGTGAAAAACTACCAATCAATGAAAACTTCTCTTTATCTGTATAACCTAATTGCCCGCTGACATTCAGGATATTGATTCTTGCTTCATTAATATAAGTAAATGATTTACCTGCACCATACTGGTCAAAATATGCGTTTACAAATAAAGGCTGGTTTTTAACTGTATTAAAAGAAACTTTAGCGCTATAAGTAAAATGGTCAGCCAGCGATCCTTTTATTCCCGCATATCGTTCTTCAATTAATGAATTAGCCAAAGTATCAGGTGCCCAAATCCATGGATTCAATGACGCAAGGTACTGGTAAGATGTCTTACGCAGGTAACCTGTCCATCCTGCATGAAAGGTAAATTGCCTATCTGCTGTACTTACTTCTGCTGTAATATTTGGGAATAATTTAAATTCTTTATTGCTCCATGACGGACGGATACCGGCTTTCAGGATAATATTTGGCGACATCCATGAAACAGATGGAGATATATAATACATTGTATTATTAAACGCCTTTTTATCATTTCTTGACAATCTTGTAAGATCAAATGTAAGTCCGAGATCAATCGCGAACTCTTCACCAACTGTTTTACGCAATGGCAGGTTTACAAATGTGTTGCTCTCATTGTTTTTATGATTATCAGAAAATGCATCAATTTTCACTTCCGGTGCATATGATATATCGTATGCTGTGCGGTTAATATTATGCATACTTATTCTGCCGCCGATTGTCTGAAAGCGTTGCCGCACTGAGTCTTTTGCAAATGAAAGTGTCGGATCGTTAAATCCGTATTTATATGTTTGATCCTGTTTCAGGGTAAGGCGTGCATCCCATTCCATATTCTTTGCTGTCTGGATAAATCCTTCACCAGAAATTTCTGTATTGCTGAATTGCTGGTACTCCCGTTTGCCTTCAGAGGAAACATGTTTACCATAAATATTTAAGCCATTTGATTTGCCATCACCAAAAGAAAAACCTGCCTGCACAAAAGGTGTTTTTAAGCTACCAAAACCTGCTTTAATATAACTTGTATTATCCCAACGGCCTCCTGAATCAATCTGTAAAGCCATTGGCTTCAAACTGCCTGGCTGGTATGCGAATAATAAATTCTGGTTGGGAATATCATAATTCAACCGTGGCCTTGTTGTATCCGCAGTGGGCGGAGAAGCTGTAAAATTTATTTTCGCTGATTCTTTCAATACTGGTTTAAAAGTAGAAGTAATACTTACGGAGCGTGACTTCTTTGTTGAATCTTGCGCAGATACGTACAGTCCTGATAGTATCGTCAACAATGCAATTGGTACTATTCTGAAAAAGCCTTTATTCATTTCTTCTGCTTATTAATCAAATTAAAAATTCGTGAACCGTCAAACTTCAATCGTGAATCGTGAATTAGGTCGTTACTCCCTACTACCTACTTCTTACTCCCGGCTATATACTCTTCACTCTATCCTCCCACCTTACTCGCCTTACTTTCTTCTTCCGTTGCTTTTGTTAATTTTTGCTGAGCTTCAGTTTTCAATTCTGTATTGATGCTGTTGTCAACTACACTTTGATAAGTAGCTTTCGCATTGAAAAAATCTTTCTGCTTATAATAAATATCCCCAAGCAGGATATATGCCTTGGTAACCCAGTAATCATAAGAACCCGATTTATTGATTACTTCAAAAGCCGCTTTCTCCGCATCCCCAAGTTTGTTAACAGCAAACCAGCTATTCGCTATTTCGTAGCGTGCTTCTGCACCGAGCGCCGCTTTATTAAGCGTAACAACTGTTTTATAATTTGCAATAGCCAGGTCATACTCACCACTCACCTGGTATGATTTGGCAATAGCCATATTCGCCAATGATTTATCATCACTGCTGCCGCCTTTCTCATTCAGCAAT
>JAEUVI010000208.1 GCA_016787105.1 Chitinophagaceae bacterium
GTTGTTGGCATTACACTATAATTGTTCAAGTCTTCCCTATAAGGAACCTGGTCAAAGCCATCTAATACCCAATACATTGACAAAGCACGTATAAATCTTGCTTCAGCAGCCTGCTGTGGAGTAGGGCTATATTGCAATACATTTGAAGCGGCAAACTGAGTGCCCAACATAGAAGTAAAGGCTCCTCCAACAAATTCGTGATCTGGATTCCAGGTATGAGCATGAAGGGCCTGCCATAATCCGTTATCATACCAGTCACCACCACGGGTAGGAGCTATCGCTTCATCAGTTGTAATGGTACTTACAGACCAGATATTCCCATTACCCTGAAATGGACCAGAAATTGAGTTATATGCGTTCAATAACAACCCCGAGGCGGTAATATTGCTATTATCTGCCTGTTCAAGTTCACCTCTGAACTTTTCATCCAGCTTGGTACATGAAAATGCAACAATACCCAGGCATATTAATAAGAAATTTTTTATAACATTCATATTGCTATCTTTTAAATATTATTATAAAGAAAAGTTTATACCCAACTGTACTGACCTGGCAGAGGGATATGGTAAATATTCAATGCCGAGGGAAGGAATACCATCGAATCCACCATCGGTATTTACTTCCGGATCAAATCCTTTATACTTAGTTATTACAAAAAGGTTTTGACCTGTAAGAGAGATATAAAGATTTTTTATGCTGTTCCCAACATTGCCTATCCGGTAACCAATATTAGCATTGGCCAGCTTCAAATAATTCCCTTTTTCAAGGTGTCTTGTAGAAGGCGTAGGAGCATTTGCAGATGATTCTGTAGTTACATCTATGTCTTTAGATATATTTCTTACACCAAGATTTGGAATAGCAATCACCGTTGCAGCAGTATTATTATATAGATAATGACCGAAGGTACCATTGAAACTTAACGAAGCAGAGAACCTATTAAAGGTAGCATCTGTACTTATACCCAGTAACATTTTAGGATTGGGGCTTCCTACATAAAACTTAGCACCGTTATCCTTTAATATGTCCTTTCCTGTGGTTTTATCAATACCTTCCCATACTTGCAGATACCACACATTGAGTGGTTGTCCTGAGATTAGTCGCTGTGCTCTTACGTTAGAGAATCCCTGACCTCTGAGCTCACCTGTTTCATAGAAACCCGCCAAACCATCCACAGTATTTTGCAGGAAGGACACATTACCTCCGATATTCCAAGTAAGGTTGCGCTTGTTTATTACATTTCCATTAAGTGTCAACTCAACCCCTTTATTTAACACATAACCATCAAGGTTGATCCATATTTTTCCATTCGGAGCAGGCTGTACAATGTTTTGTTCAAAAAGGACATCAGTAGTTTTCTTATAGAAATAATCTATACTACCACTCAACCGATTATTAAGTACACTAAAGTCAATACCCGCATTGTATGTAGCAGAGGTCTCCCATTTCAATTTAGGATTACCCCAGTTAACCTGTGTGGTTACCCAATCATTTTGAGTTGTATTGTATTGCCCTATTGAAACCCTGTTCAGAGAAGCTCCTGAGGGAAATTCTTGGTTACCTGTTTTACCCCAACCCAGACGAACCTTAAGATTATTAATAAAACTAATGTCTTTTAAGAATGATTCACTAGAGGCGTTCCATGCAAATGCTATAGAAGGGAAATAACCGTATTTGTTGCTTTTACCGAATTTAGTAGAGCCGTCTGCCCGGAATGTTCCTGTTAGCAAATACTTGTCTTTATAATTTACCATTGCCCGACCAAAAAAAGACTGTAACTCAGTTGTTGGTGAGGCAGATTGGAATATCTGGCGACTGCTTTGTGAAGAAACTCCCAACATATCGTAATAATTCAGTCCATTGTTTGGAAAATCCTGTCCAAACATACCACTACTCTTAGAGTCAAAAACGAGCCACTCATGCCCAACTAAAGCATTCAGGTTAAAATTTGAATTAATCTGCTTGTTGAAATTTAATGTATTTGTAACCTGTGTATTTGTTTGTTCCTGGTTTCTCACGAAAGCAGATCCACGATTTTCTATTCCTTGTAGGTTAAATAATCTGTTCACCTGTCCTCTTCTGTTACCTACCTGCCGATTTACACTATAAAGAAATTTATATTCCAGATCCTTGGTAATTTTATACGATGGAGCAATGCTTGCTATTATACTTGTCACCTTTGCTTTATCATCAATATATTCCAATGAAGCTAGAGGGTTAATTGTAGTAGATCCAAGTCCATGATGCAGCCAAACAGAGTCTGTATTAGGATCAATCAAAGGATGTGTTGGATTCCATTGTAATGCCTGCGAAATAATATTTCCAGTGAATCCTACAAAAGCTGAAACAGGTGCAATCTGTTCGTTGGTTTGTGAAGTAAGTATATTTATGTCAAGCCCCAGTTTTTTACTTTCCAGAAAGCGGAAGCTGGTATTAAGGCTGGCTGTAAGCTTTTTTAATTCAGAATTCTTTACTACCCCATTTTGATCTAGGTATCCAACTGATAAACGATAACGTCCGTTTTCATTTCCACCACTTACTGCAGTATTGTAGTTTTGAGTTAAAGCAGTGCGGGTAATTGCATCAAAAGCGTTCACATCACCACCAAAATCTCCACTTGTCATTGAAGCTTCCTTTAATGCATTTCTGTACTCACTGGCAGATAATACTTCAGGTTTTTTTAAAACATTTGAAGCACTGGTAGCAGCACTAAATTCTATAGTTGGCGCACCAGACTTTCCTCGTTTTGTGTTGATGATAATAACTCCATTAGCACCTCTTGACCCATAAATAGCTGTAGCGGAAGCATCTTTCAAAACCTCCATACTGGCGATATCGTTAGGGTTAATGTAATTAAGCGGATTACCTCCATCATTACCAAAATCCCCGCCTTGTGAGCCGGGACGGGCTGTACCACCGGAGAGGGGAACTCCGTCAATAACAAACAAGGGCTGATTACCAGAACGGAGAGAAGACGTACCACGAACTCTTACAGTAGTGGAACCTCCGGGCTGACCTGTATTATTAATAACAAGTACACCTGCTGCTTTTCCCTGAATCAACTGATCCGGGGAAGCATAAGTACCTTTATTAAAATCTTTGGATTGAATGGATGCTACAGCGCCTGTAAGATCCTTCTTTCGGGCAGTACCATAACCAATGACTACAACTTCGCCCAACCCTGCGGAGAGTGAGGTCAGAGTTACTGACACATCCGTTTTCCCTGTAATATCGATTTCTTGATTCTCAAAACCAACTGAAGTAACTACCAATTTTGTAACATTTGATCCCACTGTTAGCCGGAAACTTCCATCGTCGGCTGTGGTAGTACCAGTACCAGAGCCTTTTACCTGAACGGAAGCTCTTGCTACAGGAGAACCATCTTTTGAGTCAGTTACTTTACCAGTTACGGTTTTGTCTTGTGCGAATGATAGCTGCGTAATAAAAAGCAGCAGTAATGGCAAGATGCCTTTGACAAGCAATTTTGGAGACATAAGCAATAGGTATATAATCGTTTTCTTAATAAGCAGCTATACAAATGTGTATAGTTAACACAATGTTAAGGAAAATATTTAACTAACAAAAAAGTATTTTTTTTATTAATGTTGATGAGACACGTATACGGTTATATATGCTGCTTGATTCCGAAAGATTTGTAAAATGCAAAAATGAAACTGCTAAATGCGAGGCTTTAAAATTTTTTTTACTTTATAAAGTTTGCCAGGCCGGTGTGGCACATCTGGCTCCATTTCATTGAGATCGGTAAGCCAGTCTTTAAGCATGATTTTTTTCCTGAAATTTCTCCTGTCCAGCTTTACATCCAGTATCGCCTGGTACAATTCCTGCAATTGACGCAAAGAAAATTTTTCAGGCAAAAGATTAAACACAAGCGGCTTCTCTGTTACCTGTTCGCGTATGCGCTCCAGGCATTTATTGAGTATTAACTGATGGTCAAATGCAAGCTCATTAAGATCGGAAAGCTTGTGCCAGTGCAGTTCATTGTGAGTAAGTCTGAGTTGGTGATGGCTTATATCTACCAAAGAATAGTAGGCCACTGAAATAACCCTGCCCGATGGGTGGCGGTTTAATGCTCCAAATGTGTGTACCTGCTCCAGGTATACATTATCAAGGCCAGTCCTTTCTTTTAATATCCGATAAGACGCTGCATCCAAATCTTCCTGCGGCCTTACCAGGTCACCAAGCAGAGACCATAACCCGGAGAATTCTTTCAGATCGGATTTTATGAGTAACACTTTCAACTCCTTTTCCTCATAGCCGAATATGACACAGTCTACAGATATAGCAATATTAAAATAATCAATATGGCTAATCCTCTCACTCTCCGCTGTTCGTATTATACTCGTATCAGACATTAAAAGGCTGTGTTGAAGTAAACAAATAAATATAAAAACCCAAGAGTTTCTACTTATTGTGTCGCAAGATTGCATATTTTAAATAGAATAACAATAACAAACGATTGCATAATAAGGCAGCCCATACCAGCACAGTTCCGGGACAGGCACAGTTGTTTATACTGCTCTTTCTGATTTTTTATACCTGTCTTTTCTAAAACAAAACAATTGAATAGCTATCTTTTCCTCCAGCCGTAAATAAGCCTATTGACTATCTCTTTTGTAATTTGAAAAAAAGAGAACTATAACTTTACAAAAACGGAATTGAATGTTCGCAAAAGAAACAATACAAAAACTACAAGCTGCTACTGCCAGGATGCTGAAGGAAGCCGGCAAAGGAAGCATTGCCGCTAAAGAAACGAATGCATTGCGTGAGGTACTTCGTTTTCATGAATACAGGTATTATATATTGAACGACCCACTTATCTCAGATTTCGAATACGACCAGCTATTCAAAGCATTGGAGAAAATAGAGAAAGAAGACCCTTCTTTAATCACTGCCGACTCACCTACCCAGCGTGTGGCAAAAGATTTGACTAAAAATTTTCCGACCGTACAGCACCTTGTACCTATGCTCTCGCTTGACAACTCGTATAACAGCGACGATTTGATTGATTTTGATCGCCGGGCAAGAGAACTGGGTGAAGTGGATATAATAGAGTATTGTGTAGAACCAAAGTTTGACGGCGGCAGTATTTCTTTAATTTATGAAAATGATTTGCTGGCCCGTGGCGCTACCCGCGGCAATGGTGTGGAAGGTGATGAAATAACCACCAATGTAAGGCAAATACGATCTATTCCCTTATCAGCTGCTTTTTCCAAATACAACCTTCAACAAATAGAAATAAGAGGTGAGGTATTGATCAATAAAAACAATTTTAAAAAATATAACGAATCCCTGGTTGAACAGGGGTTGCCGCCATTGGCAAATCCACGGAATGCAGCATCGGGTACTTTACGTATCAAAGATTCTTCAGAAGTAAGAAAAAGAAACCTGGAAGCCTTTGTGTATAATATCAGTGATTATACATTGCTACCGGGTAAATCAGCGCCAAAGGAATTGAAAACACATGCAGGCGCACTTGAACTGTTATGGGATCTTGGTTTTCGCAGTCCGCAAAAAGAAAAAAAGGTATTCAAGGGAATAGAAAAAGTAATCGAATACTGCAATGAATTTGAATCAAAAAGAGATGACCTGCCTTATGAAATAGATGGCATGGTAATAAAGGTGAACGATCTGGAGCTGCAGGATCGCCTGGGGATGACAACACACCATCCTCGCTGGGCCATTGCCTATAAGTTCAAAGCAAGGCAAGCAACCAGTAAATTATTAAATGTAGAATTCCAGGTGGG
>JAEUVI010000213.1 GCA_016787105.1 Chitinophagaceae bacterium
CCGCAGCCCGGCTGGGTAGAGCATAATGCGGAAGAAATATGGGGCACACAATTCGGTACCATGGCCGAAGCTGTGGCAAAAGCTGGTATCACAATAAACCAGGTTGCCGGGATTGGCATCACCAATCAACGTGAAACAACGGTAGTGTGGGAACGAAGTACAGGCAAACCCATTTATAACGCGATTGTATGGCAGGATCGACGTACTTCCGCCTACTGCGATGAATTGAAAACTGCGGGTCACTCCAAAAAAATACAGGAAAAAACCGGTCTCATTATTGACGCATATTTCTCCGGCACCAAAGTAAAATGGATACTGGATAATGTAGCAGGTGCCAGGGAAAAAGCAGAAAAAGGAGAACTCGCATTTGGTACGATCGACTCATGGCTGGTGTGGAAACTCAGCAATGGTAAACTGCATATTACTGATGTATCCAACGCGTCGCGTACAATGTTATTTAATATTCATACCGGTGATTGGGACAATGAATTATTAAAACTATTAAACGTCCCCAAAAGTTTACTGCCATCGGTAAAACAGTCAAGCGAAGTATATGGCAAAACGGAAAATATTTTTCACAATGTACAGGTACCTATTGCCGGTATAGCAGGCGATCAGCAATCGGCATTGTTTGGACAATTGTGTACACAACCAGGTATGGTGAAAAATACATATGGTACGGGTTGTTTTATGCTGATGAATACCGGCGAAAAAGCGATTACATCAAAAAATAATTTGCTGACAACGATTGCATGGAAAATAAATGGTAAAACAGAATATGCATTGGAAGGCAGTGTTTTCATCGCGGGAGCGGTAGTGCAATGGCTGCGTGACGGTTTAAAAATAATCCGCAGTTCATCAGAAGTGGAAGCGCTGGCGATGCAGGTACAAAGTACAGATGGCGTTTATATCGTACCCGCGTTTGCTGGTCTCGGCGCTCCCTACTGGAACCAGGATGCAAGAGGCACTGTTTTCGGATTGACAAGAGGCAGCAATGATGCACATATTGCCCGTGCGGCATTGGAAAGTATCGCATACCAGGTACACGATGTTTTAAAAGCAATGGAAGCTGATGCAGGCATAGAAATTAAAGAACTAAGAGTGGATGGTGGCGCAACAGTTAACAATCACCTCATGCAGTTTCAAAGTGATATGCTGGGCAGCAAAGTAGTACGGCCAAAAGTAACAGAGACAACTGCATTGGGCGCTGCCTATCTTGCGGGGCTGGCAATAGGATATTGGAAAAACATTGATGATATACAAAGCCAGTGGCAGGTTGATAAAATATTTTCTCCCGCGATAGCTGCTGATATGAAAAAAGAATTGATAAAAGGATGGCAACGGGCGGTTACGGCATCTATTGCCTGGGCAAAAGAATAGAATCAGCACTATATCATAATAAACCGGATGGTGCTAACTTATATTTGTAAACAACTATCCTCTTTATGAAAAAGCTATCGATTTTATTTTTCATTTTATCAGGCACGTTTATTTCACCAAGGGCACAGGTACTTTCGTTGAGGGAACAGGCAAAGGTGATCGAGGAACTACTCGATGAGCGGCTTGATAGCCTGTTACCGGTGCTGATGGAAAAGAACGGTATTGACATGTGGGTAATTATATCCCGCGAGTACAACGAAGATCCCGTATTAAAAACAATGTTGCCTCCCACCTGGCTTTCTGCAAGAAGGCGCACTATCCTGGTATTTTATAATAATCCTTCAAAAAAACAATACGATAAACTGGCTATTGCACGCTATAATGTAGGAAAGAATATAAAAGCCGCATGGGATATGCAAAAATTCCCGGACCAATGGGATGCGCTTGCCGATGCCATCAATTCAAGAAACCCGAAAAAAATCGCATTAAATTACTCTGCCGATTTTGGCCATGCTGATGGATTGGATCATACAGAGTACATAGAATTTACAAACAAGCTACCTGCAGCATCAAAAGCGAAAATTGTTTCTGCGGAAAAACTGGCGGTAGCCTGGCTGGAAACAAGAACAGCGAGGGAAATGGAGATTTATTCTCAGCTTATAAACATCAGTCACCGGATTATTGAAGAAGGTTTTTCGGAGAAAGTAATTACGCCGGGAATTACTACAACTGAAGATGTAGTATGGTGGTTTCGCCAAAAAGTTAGTGA
>JAEUVI010000214.1 GCA_016787105.1 Chitinophagaceae bacterium
ACCAACTATATGTGGAAAGTGCCAGAGGATCATCTGGTAAAAATCACGCCAGATAAGTTCGTTCAGGAATGTTTCGTTTAATCCGCCAGCTTCAAATGCCAGTTCCCGGATGCTGATGGTACCAAAGCGAAGATGTACACTAAGCCTCGATGTACCGTCCACAGAAGGAATATCTCTTTGCTCTTTATAATTTCTGATTACCTGCCCTTTCCATTCTTTTCCCGGAAATGATTCACCTGCAGCTTTGAAACCCATTTCTTCCAACGCAATCAATTCACGCGGTTGCCGCTGGTAAAAATTTTTGAAATACTTTTTATTAGGGTAAGATTTCAAATAAAAATCTGTCAGCGTAGCCTTCCATCTTCTGGAATAAGGAGTAAACACAGTGTAAGGTTTACCATCATCTTTCAGTACTTCATTCTTCTCCAGTATGACCTGGTCTTTGTAAGTATGAAAACTGGCACCATTTGCTATCAGTAACTGTTCAATCGCTTTATCTCTTTGTTTTGCATAAGGTTCATAATCGTGATTGGTAAAAACTTTTTCGATTGCATATTCATCAAGTAACTCTTTATACACTTCCCCAGGCGTGCCATAGCGAACATCCATTGTTGAACCTATTTTTAACAACTGTCGTTGCATATCCTGTAAGGCAAGATGAATAAACTCTACCCGGCGATCAGCCTTATCTTCCAGTTCATCAAGAATATTCCTGTCGAAAATAAAAACCGGAAGGACCGGCTTACCTTCTTTGAGTGCATGATATAAGCCTGCATTGTCTTGTAACCGCAGGTCGCGACGAAACCAGAAGATGTTAATTGGCGTTTTCATAAATTTTTACCGGAAAGGCGATAAGACGGTAAGCTAAATAATCTCCTTTTCTTTCCGACTTTCAATCTTACCGGTTATAGCGTTTATCTTTTTGAAACAACCTTACCTGAAAATTGTTTTTACAAACTCATTATAAATTTGCTTCGTTTGCATATTACCATATTCTTTGCCTTTGAATTCTTTCACCCACTTTATTCCCTGTATCGCATTGGTAAGGAATACTTCATCTGCAGCAGCTAAATCATCCACTGTTATTGATGATTCGGCAATCATGTAACCCGATTTTTTCAGTGATTGAATTAAATACTTTCTCATTACACCAGCGATACAACCTTCATCAAGTGATGTTGTATAAATTTTTTCTGCTTTTATAATAAATAGATTGGTGATACTGCCATCTGCAATATTTCCTTTTGTATTCAATACAAGACATTCATTCAGCTTTTGTTTTTTTGCATATTGCGCGGCAAGTGAATAAATGAGGAAACTGGCTGATTTGAGATTTGAATATTGATCACAACTCTTTACTGCACCCGGGAAAACATCAATAATTAATCCGTTTTCGTTCAATGTATTTACGGTATCAGTTAATGGCCAGCATTCAATCAGGTAACCGACATTTTTATTTTCATCATATAATCCGCCATGGCCCCGAAAAACGGTGAGCCGTACACGGGCGATTTTTCCGCATTTATTTCTCTGAATAAGTTCGTTGATATTTTCTTTAAGCAAAGATTCGCTGAAATGTGTTGGAAGAATATAGTCCAGCAATCGTAGTCCTGCGAATAATCTTTCAAAATGAAATTGTCCGAGAACTATTTCCGCATTGATGAATTTCATCGTTTCAAAAAGGGCATCACCATAACGAAAGCCCCGGTTATCTGCGAATAATACCGGTTCATGGTCAGGAATTATTTTTCCATCCAGGCAAATGAAGTTCATGCCATGAATATAAAATAAAAACCATCCCTATCCGCTCCGTAGAGCGAAAAAGGATGGTGTACTGTTCTTATGAATCGGAAAAAGTTAAATAATGCTTACTGTACTACAATACCTGCTTTTACAGCATACATCACCAGGCCAGCCATTGACTTGGTACCTGTTTTGGTTTTCAGCTTGTCGCGGATAGCCTCCACAGTACGCGGGCTCAGGTCTACGATGTCTGCAATTTCTTTTGTGCTTTTCTCTTCACACATAAGGCGCAGAATGGTAATTTCTTTTTCATTGAGCTGAACATCCAATGGCATAGATGATTCGCTGGTACGTTTGGTACGCAAGCCACTCAGCAATGCCTTATTGGTAAGATCATTGAAATAAAAATCCTGCTCATACACAGCTCTTACTGCTTCGTAGATCATGTCGGAGCCTGACTCTTTTGTTAAATAAGAGTTAGCACCAATTTCCATCATCTTTGAAATCATGGAGTGATCGTTGTGCATCGAAAGCATGATTACTTTAATACCCGGATATAACTTTTTTATTTCCGGAAGAGTTGCAAGTCCATCCATAATAGGCATGGTAATGTCTAGTAAAACAACATCGGGCTGTACATGCTTAAGGAGGTTGAGTAATTGCATTCCGTTTTCTGCTTCAGCCACCATTTGTATGTCTTTGCGGCTTGAGAGGGAAGTTTTCACTCCGGTACGGAAAAGGGCATGGTCATCAGCAATAGCAACTTTAATAACTGAGTTAGGTTCGTGATTTTTCATTAGAAATTGAATTAGTAAAGGATGAAATCAATACGGTACAAATTAATAGAATTTTGCTATGCAAGATGGCTAATTCCCGCAATATATACCATAGTAAAAGTACTTGATTTCGTATTTGTGGAAAGTACCAAATCACTGATAATCAGGTAATGTTACGAACGGAAATTAGTAAACTTACGTGCCTGATTTATAATACATTTACGATAAAACCGGTAAAATCCGAGGTGATAAAAACAAGCAATGTTGCTCTTGTCCACATAGGGGTGTGGATATATTTTTGCTACCGAAAGTTGATTGAAACGGATGCACTCGTCTTTACTTTCTCACGTCCATCCAATGTCCAATACCGTCCAGAAAGTTCTTTGTCCATAATCTTATGAAAAACCACGACGACTTTAATCCTTCAATCAACTTTCTTCTTTTTATACATTTTCAGCCCCGTTTTTAAATCCAGTATCCGGCAGCAAATCCAACCATCTTTAAGTATTAACCATTACCTTTTCCTACGAAGGTTGCCTACCCGCCGACTCTTTACCCTTATTGATTTACAGGCTTTATTTTAAATGACCGAAGAAAGCACCATTCTTTTCCATTTGTTCAAGGCTGAGTATTG
>JAEUVI010000437.1 GCA_016787105.1 Chitinophagaceae bacterium
ATGTGGATGGCAGGTGCTGGTGTGAAAGCAGGTTTCAGTTATGGTGAAACAGATGATTTCAGTTATAATATAGTAAAAAATCCTGTGCATGTTCACGACTTCCAGGCTACATTGCTTCGGCTGATGGGCATCGATCATGAAAGGCTTACGTATAAATTCCAGGGGCGCCGTTTCCGGCTTACAGATGTAGAAGGAAAAATTGTAAAAGATATTCTTTCATAAAATAATAATCTATCGCATGAGCACAAGAAGAAGTTTTATTAAAAAAACAGCAATGCTTTCTTCCGCGGCGATTGTACAATCTACGGCGGGTTTTTCTATCATTTCTAATAATGATAAGCAACAACCTGCTGATACGATTATCGGCCACGGTAAGTTTACTTATAAAGTAGATAAGGCCTGGGCTAAAATCAGTGTGAATACAAACCCGCTTTTCAATTGCCATGAAATGATACAGGATAGTAAAGGGCGTTTGATTATGCTGGGCGATGACATACATAATAACATTCTCATTTTTGATAAATCAGGAAAACTGCTTGACTACTGGGGAAGCGCTTTTCCCGGTGGCCATGGATTGTCTATTGCAAAAGGAGGAGCTGATGATTTTTTAATGATTACGGACTGCGGTTGGTTCCAGGACAGAACCGGCAACTGGCAGCGACAGGCCGGCCAGGTACTTAAAATGACAACTGATGGTAAGTTGATTTTTTCAATCGGTCACCCGCGTACCATCGGTATTTATAAAGACGATGAATATTTTCAACCAACAGAAACTGCCGTTGCCCCGAATGGTGATATTTATGTAGCCGATGGATACGGTTCAGATTATATCATTCAGTATAACAGCAAAGGACAGTATATCCGGCATTTTGGCGGGCATAATAATGCCAACAAGGATCATAACCTGCACAATGCACACGGAGTGGCGATAGATGATCGCGATAAGAATAATCCGCAAATCATTTGTACCTCACGTGAAGAAAATTGTTTCAAGGTTTTCACCATGGATGGAAAATTTAAGAAGCGTATAGATACTCCGGGTATGTATGTATGCCGTGCAGTCATTAATGGTGGTAATATATACGCGGGTGTTTGCTGGTCAAAAGATGCTGCCGGTAAGAGTTTTGATAACTCCGGTTTTATTACCATACTCGACATTGCTGATAAAGTTGTTTCAAGTCCGGGAGGTACAGCGCCTGTATATAAAAATGAAATTTTACAGCAAACCTTCCAGGCTGCCAACCCGGTTTTTAATCATGGACATGATGTATGTGTGGATGACGAACAAAACCTGTATGTATGCCAGTGGAATGCCAATCATACAGCGCCTGTTAAACTAACAAGGGTGGTTTCATGATATTGCTTGATTTGTTTACGTTTCTCGGGCATCTTCATCCCGTGGTAGTTCACCTGCCATTGGGCTTTTTGCTATTGGCTTTTATTTTTCATTTGTTGGCGGGAAAAAAAAAGTTGAATCATTTACAGCAGGCGGTACCATTTATATTGCTTGCCGGGTTTATTGCAGCAGTATTGGCTTGCATATTTGGTTATATACTTTCTCTCACTGGTGATTATGACAGGCAATTATTACGGAATCATAAATGGTCCGGCATCTGGCTTTCTGTTTTTTCAGGTATTCTTTGCATTGCCGCATTTGGAAAATTTTTTAAAATGCCCCGCAACATTTTTACAATTTGCTTCGCGGTTTTAATTGGATTGATAGCTTACAGCGGTCATAACGGTGGTTCACTTACCCATGGGCGTGAGTACCTTACTTTAAAAACACTCACTCACCAGAAACGGATGAAGCCTGCCAGCCTGGATGAAGCCTATATTTTTGAAGATGTAATACAACCAATGCTGCAAGCGAAGTGTGCACAATGCCATGCAGGTGGAAAGCTGAAAGGAGAATTTTCTGTAGAAAGCCTTGCTGATCTTTTAAAGGGAGGCAAACACGGCGCTGCTATAGTAGCAGGAAAGCCAATGGAAAGTGAATTGTATAAAAGAATAACATTACCGGCAAGTGATGAAAAGTTTATGCCATCGGATGGTAAACCTGCACTGAAAAAAAATGAAATTGAAATCATCCGCTGGTGGATAGAGAAAGCAAACGCGGCAGAAGGGCAAAAATTTCTTTCAATAAATAACAACGATTCAGTGGCAGCTAAAGTATCTGCCTTCCTCGGGCTCACAATGGATGAAGCGGAAGATGAAGAAATGCTTTTACAACATACCAATCCCGATATTCCTCAGTCACTGGATACAAATGCTGTTAACAATCTCCGGAAAAAAGGATGGATGGTACGTTGGATGCTGCAAAAGCCTGCCATGCTGGATGTAACAAGGCCTTTAACAGGTAATTCAACAATAAAATAAGCAATACCTGATTTGGAGAAACTGGCAAAGAATATTATCTGGTTGAATGTATCCGAAAATAATCTATCTGATAACGATCTTTCTTTTCTTACATCACTTATTAACCTCGAAAAATTGCGGATAGAAAAGAACCCGGTTACGGATGCAGTCTGTGATCGCCTGAAAACACTTCCACACCTGGAAGCTGTAAACCTGAATGAAACAAAGGTGACGGCGAATGGCATCGTAACGCTTCGAAAAAATGAAACAATCAGGCGGGTGTATACAGGTTTGTCAATTCCTGCTGAACCTTGATGTAAGGAAATTGTTGCATTAAAAAATGTTGGTTTTGTAAAACTTGATATTTATCGCCATTTGAGTGGAGTTGATAAAATGGAGTCAAAACCGAGAGTTTCTGTAATTTCTTAAATCTTCCGTTTCTTTTATTTTTAAAACAATATA
>JAEUVI010000242.1 GCA_016787105.1 Chitinophagaceae bacterium
AAAATAGGAGTTTTGAACGTTAGTAGTTAGAGTGCTTTCCAGTTGATTTGCTCCGATGGCAATCCAATAAACTAACAAACTGTTAAACTTTAGTCTTTATTCAAAGTAAATCCTGACTGTTTCATAGAAAAGCCTGCTTGAACTCATGCCCGAACCTTTGTTCTTTTTTTCTGAAAAACCTTTTAAGCCGAACAGGCCGGCGGCATTTCCTTTATTAATAGCAATTTCCAGGTAGCCTGCACTATTGAACAATGCCAGTTTTTCGCTTTCATGAACATCCGCATAGCTTTCGCTGATACGATCGATTACTTCATCTCTTTTAAAGATTATTTTAAAACTTCTTCCTTTCCGTTGTTCTTCAAATTGCTCACGGTTGATATTTACAATTACATTTTCAAAATTGTCGATAAATATTATTTGTCCTTCTATCCAGCTGTCTCCCAAAAGCGGTTTCAGGGCATTTTTTTCTATATATGCAATATCAGGAATGCCGATAGTTTGTATTGATTCGCCATTTATCAACCGGTTAACTGTTTTGCCCATTATATCTGCACAATGCAAAGTATTGCGGAAAACATTTTTATCTAATGGTATACCAATTACAAGTTCTGGTTTTTCTTCCAGTATCATGGTCAGTAAGCCATTATCTGCGCACAAGTAGTATTGATTTTTATGAAATGCCAGTAATATATAATCAGGTTTTATTTCGAAAAGGTTCACCATTATCAAATGGTAACTGAATTCCGGGAAACTGTTGAATGCGCTGCGGCATACATAGGCCGCCTGGGGATAATTGAACGGAGGAATGTTATGTGATATATCTATTAATGTAAACGTTGGGTTCACCTGCAATAACTGTGCTTTTACTGCTCCAACCAGGTAATCCTGGTTGCCGATATCGGAAGTAAGAGTCAGTAGAGGCATGATAAAATTTAGTATGAGATATGTAAAAGTGTATGTTTTACTGTTGTGGATTTTCAGCCATGAAACAAATAAAATATGTAGTTATGTAACTTTTATATTCTTGATTTTTCATTTTATATTTTTCTGTTTATTTGACCAGCTCACCATTTTTGAAATAAAATTTATACACTAATCTGTCAGCGAGTTTAGGAAAGAATTTATTAAGAAAAATTGTCTGGAAGCCGGTCGCTGTCAATACCAGTGTTCTCTTCTTTTTTTCAACTGCACGAAGAATATGTCCGGCACATTCTTCTGCAGACATCATTTTGCCTTCATCCATTGTTGTGTCGCCATGGCTTTTTAAATCTTTATTAAGTGATGCTTTGCGTATGTTGGAGGCAATAAACCCGGGGCAAACCCACATTACATGCACACCGCTATCCTTTAATTCAATTTTGATTGATTCGAGCCAGCCCTGCAGCGCAAACTTGCTGGCCGAATAACCACTTCTGCCAGGCAGCCCGCGATAACCTGCAATAGACGAAACCCCTGCAATGGTGCCTTTTCTTTCAATGATAGAATCCAATGCGAATTTGGTACAGTATACAGCGCCGAAAAAATTAATTTCCATCACTTTTTTAATCACATCAGGCGATGCATCTTTTAATAATGCACGCATCGAGATTCCTGCATTATTGATCAGGATATCTATGCCACCAAACATTTTAATGGTCACTTCTATAAAACGCCTGCAATCATTTTCATTGCTTACATCCGCAAGCATAGTGTGCAGAAACGCGGACGGATAACTGGATTGTATGCGGTATAATTTATCATGGTCACGACCACATGTAGCCACTTTTGCTCCTGCTTGCAGCAGATTTTCAACCAATGCTTTACCGATGCCATCTGTACCTCCGGTCACTACTACCACCTTATTTTTAAAATATGCAGACATGTTTTTTGAATTAGCCTGCAAACCTACTTTAAAATTATGCAACCCCGAAAATTTGAACGGCGATGAAAACTGTGGATATCATCCTTTTAGATGTTAAAAAATCATTTTGCAAGTAAGAGATATTTTTTTGGCTTGAACACCTGCTTACTGTATTTTTGCACTCCCAAATCCGAAAGGGTAGGGAAAAATGAGGTTGATCTCGTAGCTCAGTTGGTAGAGCACAACACTTTTAATGTTGGGGCCCTGGGTTCGAGTCCCAGCGGGATCACTGAAGGGATTACTTTAACAGGTAATCCTTTTTTTATTTTACACCACTTTACAAATGTTGTTTGATTTTCAGGTTACTGCAACAAACTCCCCGAAATCTCAGAAATAGCTTTACACAAGTAGACATTATTTAAATCGACAAACAAATCGAGCAAGAATGTCTGCACGCGTTTTAGTCTAATCAGGACTGTTGCGCGCGGCCTTTTGAATCGGAAAAGGAGATGTAGCTATGCTGTTACCTATTAAAGCTATTTGTGATCAAAGAACCAGGAAAGACAACCTCAATCCAATCAAAATCCAGTTTTACGCGAGCTCGGAAAGACGAACTGTTCTTCCAACCGGCATTTCAATACCCGCTTGTTATTGGCATAAAAAGCTTTGCATGATTTCCGAAAAGCTCGGCTTTTTTGCTTCCGGTCTATCAAGGTTTTATTAAATCAAAAAATTTTTTCGGTTATCTTTCGCTACTTCAGCTTTTCAACTACAAAAGAACCAATTTCTCTTCCTTTAACTTGTCCCGTTGTCAGTGCATTTAAAAAATGTATACCTCCATACAGGCGACTGATACTTGCCTGGTCAGATGCTTCAAAAAATGATTTAAAAGTCCGTATAGGACGACCATAAGGCACTTCGGTAGAATCAATAAACGAATAATTGTCGCCAACAAAATGCGTAAGTACGGAGGCAGCACTTGCTGAAATAGTGCTATGTCCGCTTGGATATTCCGGGAATGGCGGTGTTTGGATGAGCGGTTCCCAGTTTTTATCAATATACTTATTAATAAATGTTTCCGGGCGCACATAGTTATATACATACTTTGCTTCCCAGCAGGAGATAAAAGCATCGAACAATGCTATAGCAGTCTGTGATAACATTGCCGCTGTTTTTTCATCATCATATTTTTCTTTTTCCGCAACGCCACAGGCGATGTGTATCCAATGACCGGGCGGTGAATTTTTTTGCAGGAAGTAAGTAATATGGCCATCTGTTACAGATGTGTTAGGGTTATCATCCCAATACCATGCTGTAGTAGAGTCGCCGGGTTTTGGTTTTGTTATGGCTTCATATACCTGGTAACATTCTTTATAAAAAGCAGAGCCTATAGTAGTATCATATGTGATAGGAGGCCCGGGCCTGAATTGAGAAACAGAATCTAGTGTCATTGGCCGGATAGTACCCCAGTTATTCTCCACTGCATCCATATAGTCTGGCGGAGTGGGTATCCATCTGGCCGGATCTTTTTTTACAATATAGCCACCGAGAGAGGTACGCTGCAGGTACCTGTCTTTTGCAGCCCATGTAAGAATATGTTTGCCCACTGCCCGGCCATATTCTACTGAATTATTCAGTAATTCTTTGTCAATGCCAAGACTATCCAATTGTTTCAGGTATACTTTTTCATTCTCAAGCATTGCATCACCATTAAAAACCAGTTTCTGCGCAACGGTTGTAAAAGCTATAATGCTTGAAACAGGGTAGTAGTATTTTTTTGAACCGGCAGGTGTTGGTAAAGCTTCCAATTCCGTCAATTTACCTGCATAGCTTTGATATGTTTTATGTTCTGGGAGCAATGCTTCATACGCAGCAATATTAGTATAAGCATAAATCCGGCTGCATACCGGTGGCGAGAAAATGTCCGTTATTATTACATAAGTGAGTTTTTTATTCCACTCGGGTAACTGGTTTTTACAAAACGCATCAATATCTGCCTGTACAGCTTTCTGTTTGCAGCCAAATACAACTAAAAGCATCCATAATACATTGAATTTTTTCATATCAGCACTTTTGTTAGTTCGGAAATATTTTATCCGCTTCTGCTTTTATAAAAATGCAGGATTTATTTACCGGTTACCATTATCTCTCTTCTGCCTCCTTTGTTGTTGTATACACTGATCGATAATACCGAGCTGGCATTGTACATCAATCGTCTTGATGAATTTGATAAATAACCATTGCCCCAATAAAATTCCTGTTTATATTTTTTTCCGTCTTTCTTTTGTATAATAGCATATAGATCGTCGTCCTTAATATCTGCTGATGCTACTTTATTTATTTCCTCGCTTGTTTTCAGCGGGCCATTGTTGATAGCAGTTAACACAAGCAGGTTATTGGCTGCTGAATTCAATTGGACCATTCCTTTTGCGTCGCCATCTACTTTGAAGCCAGTAGTATTTGCGTTCAATGCAGTAAAGTTGCCTTTGCCATCTCCTGCGAATAAAACTCCTTTGAGTGCGTCATAGGCGCCTGTTGAAACTTCGGTTTCATAAGAGTTGCCGGTAAGCAGCACATCAAGGTGACCGTCGTGGTTATAGTCTCCTGTAAGCATTCCAAATACTGGTGCAAACTGAGCCTGCAAAGGCAGTGACCTGCGTTGAAATTTTCCATTACCCATGTTCTGCAGATAACTGCTTTCAAAACATTCGCTCTTTACTACAGATGCATCACTCAGTTCTTCTTTTGTAAATGATTCTTCAAAAGTAACTGAGGCAAAATCCTTATAGGATTGAAAGCGGCCGCGCATAGCCGGAATTTGCTTTATCATTTCATCGCGTGTCGGATAAATATAATTTTTCCCCTGAACGTAATAACACATAACGGGATCAAGTCTGCCATTTTTATCAAAATCTTTTGCATAAATACAAAGTGGTTCAGTAGCGCTTGCTTTATATCTTGTATTCAATCCTAAGTTACCGATAACATAATCCATATCACCATCTTCATCAAAATCGCCTGCAGTTATACTGTTCCACCATCCTTTTGAATGTTCAATTATTACTGGTGATGTAGCAGCTAAATGTCCTTTATTATTCTTTATAAAAGTAACCGGCATAAACTCTCCTG
>JAEUVI010000270.1 GCA_016787105.1 Chitinophagaceae bacterium
AAATACCTCATCATCATTTTTAATCGTACAAGAGACTACGATTAGCGGCTAATCGTTGCGTAAACCGTGTAGAATTTTTAAGCTGCTTATAAGGCTACGCAAAAAAAAGCCCTTCATTACTGAAGGGCTTTGCGTAAAAGAAATTTTATTTAGTTGGTTTCAGCGTTCTCATCGCCTTCGCCACTTTCCATTTTCTTTTTCAGATCTGCAAGTACACCCAGGTCGCCAAGCGTAGCTTTTTCTACTTTGCTCTGAATGTTCTTAACAGCTTTCTTGGTTTTATCAGCTTCTGCCCTTGCTTCTTTCTTCACAGCTTCTTTTTCATTCACTGCAGCCTGCTCCCATATTCTTGTATGTGAAAGAACGATGCGTTTTTCATTACGATCAAATTCTATCACCATGAACTGTGCAGTTTCGTCAGCGCCGATGCTCTTACCATCTTCTTTTGCAAGATGACGGTTAGGTGCAAAACCTTCCAGGCCATAAGGCAGTTGAACTACAGCTCCTTTATCATCACGGCGGATAACAGTTCCTTCATGAAGACTTCCGATAGCAAATGTATCCTGCAGTGTATTCCATGGATCTTCTTCAAGCTGTTTGTGACCCAGTTGCAGTTTCCTGTTTTCTTTATCTATGCCGAGGATAACTACATCGATATGCTCACCAACTTTTGTATACTCAGAAGGATGATTGAAACGTTTCAGCCAGCTCAGGTCGCTGATATGAATCATACCACCGATACCAGGAGCAAGTTCAACAAACACACCATAAGGAGTAATGTTTTTCACCAATCCCTTATGACGGCTGCTAACTGGTAATTTTGTTTCAATATCACTCCATGGATCAGGAGAAAGTTGCTTGATAGACAAGCTCATTTTCCTGCTTCCTTTATCAAGTGTTACCACTTTCGCTTCATGCTCGTCACCGAGTTTGAAGAATTCTTTCGCATTGATTGGCGTGTTAGCCCATGTTATTTCACTTACGTGAACGAGGCCTTCTACACCCGGAAGAATTTCAAGGAATGCACCATAGTCTTCAATGTTTACTACTTTACCTTTTACCAGTTGACCTTCTGCAATTGATTCAGGCAATACATCCCAAGGATGAGGAGTCAGTTGTTTCAGACCAAGGCTGATACGTTTTTTCTCATCATCGAAATCAAGTACCACCACGTTGATTTTCTGATCAAGTTTAAGCACTTCTGTAGGATGAGAAATACGTCCCCATGAAATATCTGTGATATACAATAAACCATCGAGGCCACCAAGATCCATGAAAGCACCAAAGTCTGTGATATTTTTCACAGTACCTTCCAGTACCTGTCCTTTCTCCAGTTTGCTGATGATTTCTGCACGTTGTGCTTCGATATCGCTTTCGATAAGTGCTTTGTGAGATACAACCGCATTCTTGATAGTTTCATTAACCTTAACAACTTTGAATTCCATTGTTTTGTTAACAAACTGATCGTAGTCTGTAACTGGTTTCACATCTATCTGTGAGCCTGGTAAGAATGTTTCCATTCCGAATACATCTACAATCAAACCACCTTTTGTTTTACTTGTAACAGTACCGGTAATAACTTCACCAGTCTTGTGTACTTCCACGATACGCTGCCATGCACGAGTAACGCGGGCTTGCTTGCGGCTCAGGTTCAGGTGGCCATCACGGTCTTCTTTTTCTACAACCATTACTTCCACTTCATCACCTACAGCGAGGTTTTGCAAATCACGGAATTCGTTCAGTGATACCAATCCATCGCTTTTAAAACCGATGTTCAATACAACATCTGTTTTTGTTAAACCAACAACAATACCTTTTATCAGCGTGTTGTCATTGATAGTTACAAAAGTGTTGTCATACACTTTGTCGTACTTTTCTTTTTCATCTTTGCTGTACGCAGCAACATTACGTTTGTCAATGCTCCAGTCAAAATCGTCATGAGCCGTTTGAACCGGTGCCTCCACAGGTGCGTTTGTTGTCGCTGTAGCCACTCCTGCAGTTTCTACAGCAGCAGACTCCTGTGATTCAGCGTTTGAGTTAACAATATTGTTTTCAGACATGATATAAATCCCGAGGGTTTAAAAATTCGGGGTTGCAAAGATAAATCAAAGTTCCGGGTAAGGCGCTTGGCTGAAGGTATTTTTTTAAACCACAGAATAAAACACAACTATTTGATTGACAACTTCTAACAAGTTGAAAATCGAAACCCGAACCCAGAAACCCGAAATTTCAAATGCTATTTCCTACTCTACACTCTCACTTCCTATTCTCAATCCCCACTCCCCCAACTTTCCTTACTTTCACAAAAAAACTATCCTGCTTTATCAAGCACTGAAAGTATTTGTCCGCCTTGGCATGAAAATCTTTTGCCGGAGGATCATTGTAAATAAACCGGCCGCATTGAAATTGAATGGCCCGCTCCTGCTTGCCTGCAATCATCCTAACTCTTTCCTCGATGCCGTCATTCTCGACATTTTGTTCGAGCAACCGATATGGTCACTCGCAAGAGGCGATGTTTTTAAAAAACCTTTTTATATAAAATTGCTTACCGCTGTAAAAATAATGCCGGTATACAGAACAAGTGAAGGAGCAGAAAACCTGCATGAAAATTATAAAACTTTTGAAGCATGTTATGAATTGTTCCGCA
>JAEUVI010000448.1 GCA_016787105.1 Chitinophagaceae bacterium
CCTTTGAATTTTTTTGTTTCAGAGCAGTACCGGCTATTCCCTGGAAATTTAGCTACATTTAGTTATTAAAATTACCGGCACATGTATAATGATCATGATCAGCATTTATCGCCACGACGAACATTTATTTCAACAGCTTTAAAAGCGGTGGGAGTCGCTGGGTTGCTATCTGCAACCGAAACTATTAATGCTGCTGAATTATGGAATTTAAATAAGGAGTATACCGTACAGGATGTTATTGATTTGATCCTGAAAGAAATTTCCGGTGCACCGTTTAAAGAAACTGTGGATACCCTGAAGAGTGGTGATGGAAATATAAAAGTTACTGGTATCATAACAACTATGTTTACAACTGTAGCTATCATACGGCAGGCAGTAAAGCTAAAAGCGAATTTTATTATTGCACATGAGCCTACATTTTATAATCATAATGATGATCCGAAATGGGTAGAACCAAACGAGATTGTAAGAAAAAAACAGGAATTGCTGAAAGAGCATAATATAACCGTTTGGCGGTTTCATGATTACTGGCATGCCTACCGGCCGGATGGTATTTTGAATGGCGTTTTGAAAAAAGCGGGGTGGCAGCAGTATTCGAAATCCGGGGAGATAATCGTTACAATACCTGCAATGTCATTGGGTAAAATTGTAAATCATTTAAAATCTTCTTTGAAAATTCAAAAAGTAAAAGTGATAGGCGATCTTTCGCAGCAATGTAAGCGTATTGCATTATTGCCCGGCGCCTGGGGCGGACAACGACAGGTAAGTGCTGCTGAAAATGAAAACCCTGATCTATTGATTGTAGGAGAGCTGCAGGAATGGGAAACCGCGGAGTACGTTCGGGATGCCCGATCGTTCGGTAAAAATATATCGTTGATAATATTGGGGCATTCGGTAAGTGAAGAACCTGGTATGGAATGGCTGGCGGAATGGTTACAGCCAAAACTTGATGGAATAAAGGTTTCGCACATCGCATCCGGGGATCCTTTCAAATGGATATAAAGGCCATTTATGTAAGCAGGTTAAAACATGGATTATATAAAACGTTTATGCCATATCTTCACCGTAATTATTAACTCCAAAATTTACTGTATGTGTCGCAAGTTGCTTAATGTTTTTTTTGTTTTACTAATCATTACTTTCTTTTTCAGCTCCTGTACTTCGGGAACAAATGAAACGGGAACAACTGCTTCAGGATCTTCCGGGGCCAAGGAAATTTATCTCAGCCAGGAAGGCAAGTTTACATTGGATACGGTTGCTAAAGGTTTAAAAATTCCTTTTGGTATTGATTGGTTGCCTGATGGCCGTATGATTTTTACAGAACGTGGCCGCAAAGATTCAAGCATTAGTATAATGGATAGTACTGGTAAAATAACGCCTTTATGCAATGTGCCTGCTGTGGACAATGAAGGCCAGGGAGGCATGATGGATGTTCTTGTTCATCCTGATTATAAAAATAATGGCTGGATATACTTTTCATATTCTTCAAGAAAAGAAGACAGCACAACTGCAACGGTAGTACAACGGGCTAAGATTGAAAATAACTGTCTTACGAATATTGAGCGTATTTATGAAACCTATCCCTATTTCAAATCAAATAACCATTATGGTTCCCGGCTGCAGATCAGGGATGGTTTTATTTTCATAACAAACGGGGAGAGGGCCAGCGCACCAGATTCAGCGCAGACATTGACAAATACATTTGGAAAGGTAATGCGCCTGCATGATGACGGAAAAGTGCCGACAGATAATCCTTTTGTAAATAAAAAAAATGCGAGACCAGAAATATGGAGCTATGGTCATCGTAACCCGCAAGGCCTTGCATTTCGTCCGGGTAGCGATGAACTGTGGGAAGATGAGCATGGTCCGCAAGGCGGGGATGAAGTGAATATTATAAGGGGTGGAAAAAACTATGGCTGGCCTGTTATTACTTATGGCGAAAAATATGGCGGTGGTAAAATGGGAGAGGGAATAACAATGAAGCAGGGCATGGAACAACCAATGTATTTTTATCGTCCTTCTATCGGGCCAAGTGGTATGACATTTTATAACGGTGATGCTTTTCCCGGATGGAAA
>JAEUVI010000453.1 GCA_016787105.1 Chitinophagaceae bacterium
CCTTTGAATTTATCTAAAGACTCCACTGCGCGGATGAATGCAACACCACCACCTGGCACAATACCTTCTTCAACCGCAGCTCTTGTAGCATGCAATGCATCATCTACGCGGTCTTTCTTTTCTTTCATTTCTACTTCAGTAGCAGCACCAATATTCAATACAGCTACACCACCGCTTAATTTAGCAAGGCGCTCCTGTAATTTTTCTTTATCGTAATCAGAAGTAGTTACTTCTATTTGTGCTTTGATTTGATTGATGCGGGCAGCGATATCTTCTTTTTTGCCTTTACCACCAACGATAGTTGTATTGTCTTTATCGATAGTTACAGTAGAAGCCATACCGAGATAGCTCAGGTCAGCATTCTCTAATTTGTAACCTTGCTCTTCGCTGATAACGATACCTTTTGTAAGGATAGCGATATCCTGCAGCATTTCTTTTCTGCGATCACCGAAACCAGGCGCTTTTACAGCAGCTACTTTCAATGTACCACGAAGTTTGTTTACAACCAATGTAGCCAGTGCTTCGCCTTCCAGATCTTCAGAGATGATCAACAAAGGACGACCGCCTTGTGCTACTTTCTCAAGGATATGAAGAATATCCTTCATTGCACTAACCTTCTTATCGTAGATCAGGATGTAAGGATTTTCCAATTCAGCTTCCATTTTTTCGCTGTTGGTAACGAAGTATGGAGAAATATATCCGCGATCAAACTGCATACCTTCTACTACTTCAATACCTGTTTCAGTACCGCGGGCTTCTTCTACAGTTATTACTCCTTCTTTACCTACTTTTTTCATTGCTTCAGCAATCAGCTTTCCAATTTCTGCGTCGTTGTTTGCAGAGATAGAAGCTACCTGCTGAATTTTGCTGTTGTCACTTCCCACGGCTTGTGACTGGCCTTTCAGGTTTTCTACAACTTTTGTAACAGCTTTGTCAATACCACGTTTCAAATCCATTGGATTTGAACCGGCAGCTACCATTTTCAAACCTTCGCTGATAATAGATTGAGCCAAAACAGTTGCAGTAGTAGTACCATCACCTGCTATATCAGCAGTTTTAGCTGCTACTTCTTTCACCATTTGAGCACCCATATTTTCGATCGGGTCTTCCAGTTCTATTTCTTTTGCTACAGTAACACCGTCCTTTGTTACAGAAGGTGCACCAAATTTTTTCTCAATAACCACGTTACGGCCTTTAGGACCGAGGGTTACTTTTACAGCGTTGGCTAACACGTCAACACCTTTTTTCATTCTGTTTCTTGCTTCAATATCGAAGAAGAGTTGCTTTGCCATATTTGTTTGAATTAAAAAGTAAAAATTAAAAATTAAAAATCTTTACAAGTAAAGGAAGCCTTTTTGACTTTTTACTTTTGATTTTTGACTTATACTATAGCGAGAATATCACTTTCTCTCATGATAAGAAAATCGTCGCCTTCGATCTGTATTTCAGTACCAGAGTATTTACCATATAATACGGTATCTCCGATTTTTACTGTTACGGGCTCATCTTTTTTACCAGGACCTGCAGCTACAATAACACCACGCTGTGGTTTTTCTTTTGCAGTATCGGGGATGATGATGCCTCCAGCAGTTTTTTCTTCAGCCGGAGCTGGTTTCACAATTACCCTGTCATGCAGTGGGGTAACATTTAGCTTACTCTTAGCCATAGTTTTTATGATTTTTTGAATTTTTTAAAAATGAATCAAACTCATTTTTGAGGACGGCAAAGGTAAACGAATAATTATGCCATTTGGCCATGAAGCTGAAAAATTTTCAGTTATCTGCTTTTATTGCATGTTCTGACAGTAAAAATCAAACCTCTCCGGCTCATTATGACAGTTTTAGTATTAAAAACAATAATCATCACAGGTTTGATTATACAAAAGCAAATATTTTTTTATAATAAAACCTTATAGCTGAAACCTTTTACCTATGTTGAAAACTGCTATCTTCGCCCCCTCAAACAGCTCTTGCAAGATGATCAGCAGAAGAAATATCCGGGTAAAAGTGATGCAGACATTGTACACAATCAGTGCCCTGGAAAATGAAGTAAAGACCGGCGAACCACAGAAGGTATTATTGAAACACTTTGACCAAACCGGCGATTTGTTTTTCTATCTCACCTACTTTTTGATAGAAGTAACACAATATGCTGAAACCGATGCTTCTATCCGTGCTGGCAAGCACCTGCCCTCTTACAGCGACCTGCATGTAAATACAAAGATTGCCGACAATGAAATAATCAGAAAGCTGAAAGCTGATCCTGTTTTAATGCAGCAATTTGACAAAAGAAAAACAGGAAGCCGTATTGATAAAGAATTACTCCGGAAAATTTATATCAACCTATCTTCCACCACTCGCTATAAAGAGTATATCAGCCACAAGGAAAGAGACAAGAAAGAAGAAAAGGATATCCTGGAATACATTCTAAATGAGCTGATGCTGGCAAATGAAACATTTGTATCGCATGTAGAAGAAAATTTTAGCAACTGGGACGATGATGGCGAAATGGTTATTCAACTACTTGCCGGAGTTTTGCAAAAACCAGGCAGTACAAATTTCGACGAAATGATAAGCCTGGATAAACTGGAGTTTGCTAAAAGCCTGCTCAAAGCAGTGTTGGAAAAAAAGGAACACCTGCAGGATTTTATCATACCGAAGTTAAAAAACTGGGATCCTGAGCGTATCGCTCAATTAGATATGATATTGATGAAGATGGGGGTTTCCGAGTTTCTTTATTTTGAAACCATTCCTCCTAAAGTTACCATCAACGAATATATCGATTTGGCAAAAGAATACAGCACAGCTCAAAGCGGCCAGTTTGTAAACGGAATTTTAGATAATATTCATAAAGAACTGGTACAGGAAGGAAAAATGCATAAAGTGGAATTTAAAAAGAACTAAGATTGGCTGGATTAACGTGATTTTGAGGAAATGACGGAGAAATTGTTAATCACCAATCGCTTATTTTTATTCCTAATAATCTCTTTTATCCTTCTTAATCTTAGTCCTGTATTTCTCTTTTTCTCCTTTGAACTCTTAGGTATACATTTGCATTCTTGTAGAAATTGTATACAATGAAAAAAGTACTGATAATAATTATAAGCTGCGCTGCATTCGCAGCATGTATGGGAGATAACAGTGGTCCGAAGCTTACGAAAGAGGAAACCCAAAAAATATTAAGCGATTCTTCAAACTTTACTACGATTCAGTGGATAGATAGCATTGATAAAAACATGGGAAAAGTTGTGGAAGGCGAACAGGTTTTAGTAACATATAAATTTAAAAATTCCGGCAGCAAACCACTGGTAATTACAAGTGTGACCGCTGGCTGTGGATGCACAA
>JAEUVI010000338.1 GCA_016787105.1 Chitinophagaceae bacterium
AGGACGAACATTTTTATGAAATAGAACGCACCGGCTATCATTTTCCTTTATACGGATTTGGCCTGCCTGATGCGATATTGAAAAAAGTATACAATGCAAACGCAAAAAAAATACTGGGTCATAAATAAAATTTAAAATTCAGCTACAAGTGATCTTTCAACGATTGTTAATGCAGCAATACTTTTTATGTTTCTTGGTTCTGTTACTGTTTACTGCCTGCCGGCAAAATGATAAGCAACCGGTAGAGTGGTCAGTATACCGGGGTGATAATGCAAGTACAGGATATTCTTCATTGAATCAAATCAATAAGGACAATGTAAGCCAACTCAAAGTGGCATGGATCTATCATACCGGAGATGCAAGAGAAGGCAATCGTTCTGCCATACAATGCAACCCGATTATAGTGAATGGTATGATGTATGTCACCTCTCCGAAATTGAAGTTGTTCGCTTTGGATCCGGCTACAGGAAAGGAGCTTTGGAAATTCAATCCATTTGCAAACGAGGAAGCTGTTGGCGTGAACCGTGGCGTAACATATTGGTCAGACGGAAAAGATAAACGGATATTTTTTTCGGCAAACTACTACCTGTATGCAGTGAATGCGGATAATGGGAAACTTATTGAATCGTTTGGCAATCATGGAAAGGTTGATTTGCGTGAAGGGCTTGGCAGGGATACTTCTAAACTTGCTGTAGCAGCTGCAACACCAGGAATTATTTATAAAGACATATTGATACAGGGTACTTCGCTCGGCGAAGGCTATGATGCAGCACCGGGTTTTGTAAGAGGCTATGATACAAGAAGCGGAAAAATTGTATGGACATTTCATACCATACCACAGCCAGGCGAGTTTGGATATGATACATGGGATAAAGAAGCATACAAAGAAGTAGGAGGAACCAATGCATGGGCAGGCATGAGCCTGGATGAAGAAAAAGGAATTGTTTTTATTCCATTGGGTTCTCCGGCATTTGATTTTTATGGTGGTAACCGAAAAGGAGAAAACCTTTTTGGTAATTGCCTGCTGGCTTTGGATGCTGCTACTGGAACAAGAAAATGGCATTACCAGTTAGTACACCATGATTTGTGGGATTATGATTTACCAGCACCGCCAACATTGGTTACGGTAAATACCAATGGTAAAAAAACAGAAGCAGTAGTTCAGGTTACAAAAATGGGGATGCTGTTTTTATTTGATCGTGTTACTGGTGAACCGGTTTTTCCGATAGAAGAAAAACCAGTTGGTAAATCTGCATTGATTGGAGAAGCTGCGTGGCCTACTCAACCTTTTCCCCAAAAGCCAAAACCATTTGTACGGCAATTCTTTTCTGAAGATGAAATCACAAACATCTCTGATTCGGCACATGCATTTGTAAAAGAAAAAATCGGTAAAGCAAAGATGGGTTCCATTTTCACGGCGCCGGATACGGGCGGCGTAGTACAGTTTCCTGGTACAAGAGGCGGTGCTGAATGGGGTGGTGCATCCGTAGATCCGTTAACGGGTATTATGTATGTAAATGCCAATGAAATACCATTGCTGGTAAAAATGAAAGCGGTCCCCTATTCAGGTAATGACGCGATGGTTTCAACAGGTGAAAAGATTTATACAATGAACAATTGTACGATGTGCCATGGAGCCAACCGGGCAGGCACAACCGTTTTTCCTTCATTGCAAAACCTTGCAAAAAAATTATCTGCTGAGCAGGTTTCTTCTATTTTAAAAAATGGCAAAGGCCAGATGCCGCCTTTCCCGGGTATTTCAGGAGATGATAAAAAAGCATTGCTTGATTTTCTATTTGATAAAGAAAAAAAAGAACCGGGCTTGAAAAATGATACTGCAAAGGAAAAGAAGTACCGCTACGTACACAATGGTTGGATAACGCTGACAGATAAAGAAGGTTTTCCTGGTGTAAAACCACCCTGGGGTACCTTAAATGCGATCGATTTGAACAAAGGAGAAATTTTATGGCAGGTTCCGTTGGGAGAATACCCGGAACTTGTAAAAAGAGGAATAAGAAATACGGGTACACAAAATCTTGGTGGCGCTGTAGTAACAGCCGGTGGCCTGGTAATTATCGGTGCTACCTATGACGAGAAGCTCCGGATTTTTGATAAAGAAAATGGAAAGATGCTTTGGGAGTATAAATTACCTGCCGGTGGCTATGCAACTCCTTCTACATATAGTGTAGATGGCCAGCAATACATTGTAATTGCTGCCGGCGGCGGTGGCAAAGTTGGTTCACCTTCCGGAGATGCTTATATTACTTTTCGTTTGAAACAATAAAATTAATATGGAGATAAAAATTGCGCATTCAGATAGCGATATATTGAAATGTTTTAAGGTTATCAAAGAATTAAGGCCGCATCTCGGGGAAGAAAATTTTCTCTCTCTTATAAAAAAGATGATGGCGGAGGGATATGAGCTTGCATTTATTGAAGAAAACAATAAGGCCGTGGCCGCTGTAGGCTTCCGTTATCTGCAACTACTGTACAACGGTACTCAATATTATATTGATGATTTAACTACACTTCCTGAAAGCAGGGGCAGGGGATACGCTGGCAGGTTGCTTGATTTCGTGGAAACACTTGCACGCGAAAAAGGTTTTAATACTGTTACATTAGATTCCGGTCACCAGCGTTTTGATGCACATCGCTTGTATCTTAACAAAGGATTTAAAATCGTTGCGCACCATTTTTCTAAAACCTTATAGGCTTAGGAGTTTAAAGTAGTAAAAGACAAAAAGAGCTATTTGTAACAAAGCTGCTGACAACGGTTTTTCTTTATCAGTAAGAAATTCCGGCCGACTCTTGTCTCTTTCAAACGTCTAGTGTGTTCTTTATTTCCCTTTCCCGCTTTTCTCTTTTGAACTCCTGGCATCTCTTGATTGACCAGTAATGTTTTTCTCACTACAATCTATATATTTACCGGTAAAGGTTTTGGTAACGACTTTAACAGCATGCATATGAAGTTTGTGATTTTCCGCTCACTTTTTTTCAGTACAGTAGTTTTTTTTATGGCATGTAATAATGCTTCCGATAAACAAGCACCAGTAGCGGATTCTATTACCGCAAAAAAGGGTACCTATGCTTACGATGCAGATTTTCTAAAAAAACATGCAAAAGGTATTGTTGAATTAACCAGCTCCGATGGGAATGCGAAAGTATTATTGTCGGCCGGTTACCAGGGCCGTGTTATGACAAGTACGGCTACCGGTGATAGCGGTGCAAGCTACGGTTGGCTGAAATATGATTTAATAGCAGCAACAGAAAAAGCAAAGCAATTTAACCCGGTTGGCGGTGAAGAACGTTTCTGGATGGGGCCGGAAGGCGGGCAGTATTCTATTTATTTTAAAGCGAAAGATTCGTTCGCATTTGCAAACTGGCAGGTGCCGGCAATCATTGATACGATTACTTACGATATTGTTAGTTCGGATAAATCGCAAGCGGTATTTGCAAAGAAAGCTACGATTGTCAATTACAGCGGAACGCAATTCGATTTGGAGATAGAACGCAAAATCAGCTTGCTCGACAAAGCGCTTACCGAAGAAAAAATAAAAACAACAGTACCGGCAGGAATTAAGTTTGCCGCATATGAAACAGATAACAAAATAAAGAATGCAGGCTCTGCTGATTGGTCGAAAGACAAAGGATTATTATCAATATGGTTGCTGGGAATGTTTACGCCTTCGCCGAAAACGGTAGTGATTATTCCATTTTATCCTTCGGCAAAATCACGGTCGCTTATAACTGATAATTATTTT
>JAEUVI010000366.1 GCA_016787105.1 Chitinophagaceae bacterium
AAAATAAGCAGGTTACTTCCATTGAAAAGGAATTGGGAAGTAAAGTTGACTATGAAGAAGCTAAAGAAAAAGTAAAGAAAAATTTTGAGCAGGTGTTTGGAGTAGAATTAAGATCCCAACACTAAGAATTCGTATATCAGAAGTCTTTCGATATTTTGAACTTATTCTTTTCTATCAGTTTGCCGTTTGCGTACAATTCAAACTTAAACCAGCCGGCGTGGTAAAAATTAGCTTTATCTAACAATACTGGTGTTTGTTTTACATCCTTAATCTCGAATACAAATGAATTGTCTTCTTCAAAAAATTTGATACTGTATTTTATTTCATCATTATCAGGAAGAATGATACGCACGTTACCATCCTTATAAGTATACACGTGCATGGAAGGTATATATACATCCGGCCTTGGCTTATTGCTGTTTATGTCACGGTTGCCGGTAGCAGGATTTTTTGTGTCAAGATCTAATTTGTCTGTTTTTGAGTTATCCAAACGGGCGGATGGAGAAGTAGAATCCTCCGGTTGGGTATTTGCTATTATGGCACCAGTTGAAGAGTCAACTATTGCTACAGGAGGTTTTGGTTTTACCAGTATTGAAGAATCGAGAAAAGGTTTTTTAGCTTCACTGAATAAAAAACCTCCTTTGTCTAAAACTATGAATAAGCGATAGAATTGTCCGTCAGTAGGTGCTTTAGTATCTGCAAATCCATTTTCCTTAGAGGTAGGGTCCGTTACAGACATGATAGTCTTAAAATTTTTGAGGCTATCCGGGGATCGCTGAATACTGATCTGTTTTACTATTTCATAGTTATTCTTCCAGCTTACTACGATTCTTTTATTGCCAAGATTTTTTACCGTGAACTTAGGTAGGGTATCCTGTGCTGAGACGGTAAAAAATGACAGGGTAGTCAATATTGTAAGTGAAAGAAATCTATTCATGGTTTAATATAACGAAAAAGGAAGCGGATTCTTTTGCAAAGTGTTGCAAATATAACGTTGAAACTTGAAAATGTTCAGAAGATTAACATTCCGGGCTTTAGCGATTGATTTCCCTGTAGCCCACCACTATGAATCATCAGGATACGGCTGCCCGATGGGAAAAAATTTGTCCGGATAAGGTCATTTACTGCGTAAAATAATTTTCCTGTATACACAAAATCGGAAGGAATAACGGTTGTTTTATAAAAATCGTTCATGAAATCAATCAGATCCTGTGTGTATTTCGCATAGCCTCCGAAGTGGTATTCATGGTTTATAAAGAATTTTTTTAATTTTTCATCATTGGTTAGCAGGTTGATAGTTTCCGCTTGCTGTTCATGATTGTTTTTCAACACGCTAATCCCGATTACTTCTTGCGATAGTGTGGAAGATTTTATCAATCCCGCCATCATTGTACCTGTACCTACTGCGCAACAGATATGCGTGTATTGTTTAGCTGAAAATAAACCCGCAATAGTAGCAGCACCTTCAGCGCCTTTTATTCCGTACCCGCCCTCATTGATGAAATAAATATTTTTTGCTGAATCGCTCAACGCATCTGGAATGTTTTTCTTTTGATAATCTGATCGGGATGTAAAATATAATTTCATCCCTAATGATTGAGCTGTTAAAAGCGTAGGAGATAGTGAAGCAGCCTCTTCCCCGCGGATGATGCCAATGGAACCAATATTATTTTCATTGCATGCCGCTGCTGTCGCTACAATATGGTTAGACCAGGCCCCACCAAACGTCGCAATCGTTTTCTTACCCAAAGCGAGTGCATCTGCTATATAATATTTCAGTTTAAACCATTTGTTGCCAGAAATAACAGGATGAATTTTATCTAACCGCAATACAGAAACAGCGATGTCTTTTTCACGGCAAAAGCCTGGTGAAATCTCATCAACTGATATATTATCAAACTGTAACGAAGACATGTAATATAAATTTATTAAAGTGCAGTATACGAATTGTATTAATTTTGCGTTCACTAAAAAAAAAATTAATGAAACCGACCTTATTAATTCTGGCTGCCGGCATGGCTTCACGATATGGAAGCATGAAGCAGATACAGGGCTTTGGCCCCGGTGGCGAGACTATTATGGATTATTCAATTTATGACGCTATCCGTGCGGGATTTGGTAAAGTAGTATTTATTATCCGCAAAGATTTCGCGGAAGATTTCAAAAAAATATTTGAACCGAAACTAAAAGGAAAGATAGCGATTGATTATGTATACCAGGATT
>JAEUVI010000458.1 GCA_016787105.1 Chitinophagaceae bacterium
GTACAATGTCAATATTCATTTCTTCTTTCTTCCATCCACTCATCAAAAACAATCCGTATACTTCCATCGCATTCAATGCGCTGGTACATTGACTAATAATATACCGGCTGCAACCTTCTTCGCCGTTATACTGCTGAATAGTTTTTATTGCGGCAATTGTTTTAAACGTGTCTGCATGAACTGCATCTGAAAACAGTTCGGCAGTGTTATCAACTTTGCCTGCTTTTACAAGCGCATTTATTTTTTCTGAATCAGATAGCTCTGTGTAGTTCTTTGGTAGTGCATCACTTTTTTGAGATAGTATATCCAGGAGGTTCTTGTGTACGGAACTATCTTGTCGTATATCCAATGATGCGAAATATAATCCGAATATTTCTACTTTATTGATGAGATTGTTTACTGTATGAAGAAACAATCCATTGTGATGATGAATAATTATATTTTTTATCTGCTCAAGTGTTTGCAGTATTTCTTCCTTCGATAGGTTTGTTTTTTGACCGGGTATAAAAAGATTGTTGTATAATTTTATTTCAAGTTCTGCCAGCAAAGTATCCACGCCTTCAAAAGTGAGCCTTCTTTTTAATTTACGTACATCAAGGTAGTAGCACTTGATAATAGCGCTGCGTAATGCATCTGCAACCTGCAAGCTGATATCAACTGTCACAAAAGGATTTCCATCCCTGTCGCCACCCGGCCAGAAACCCATATGGATTACCGGGTTTTCTGGGCTTACTGCATCAGGAAACTGAGCTTTTAAAGTTGATGAAATTTTACCAGCAGCAGCATAGAACACATTTTCCAGGTACCATATCAGACTGATAGCCTCGTCGTAAGGTGTTGGTTTTTTCTTATTGAAAAAAGGCGTTTTACCCAATTGCTGCAGGTAGGTATTTACCAACCCTGCGTTATTGTCTGCCAATGCTCTTGATAAATCGTTGATGATGCCGAGAACAGAACCCGGATAGAATTGTGTAGGATGTGCGGTAAGCACCAGGCGAACAGCAAAATCTTTGAGCTTTAGAGCAAGCTCTTCCTGGCTGTTATTCTGAATAACTTCTGACTCAAGATTTTTAAGCGTACCAATACCATTCAAGTCATTAATATCTCGAAAAGCTGCATCCTCCAATGCATCAAAGAGCACGACCTGGCGTTCTACGTATTGCACAAAGCGAAACAATAAATCAATCTGATCTTTTTCGTTTGTATACGAAGTATGCTTATTGAAAAAGCCTTCAATAATTTCTTCGGGGCTTTGTTTCTTTTTAAAACCGTCTTCGCAATTGCTGGAAAGTAATGAAAGAAGAATTCCTGTCTTTTCAATCCGGTGAAAAGGTAGAGAAGTGAAAAGACTGTTATAAAGCTGGAATTTTAACCCTACATAGTTCTTGAACTGTTGCAGTGCTTTATTAGACTGGTTACTCATTTGAATTTCTTTAATAAATGATTCATTCGTTGATATGGCAAGCACTGAAATAGGCATGAAATTAAATCATTTTCAGAAAAAAACCCTGTTTCTTAAACTATTACAATTGTTTTGTTTACATTTGCACTGCAAGTAAAAAAATGAAGCATCTTCTGCAACATACTAGTAATACTGAAAGTGGGAACATATCGTTTCCTGCATCTGTAACCACAACTACTACAACAATCCGCTAAGCGGATTGTATTTACCCATATCACCCACGGGCTTCGGCTGCCACTCTAACTAACAGTCATTCTTTAATTCTATCTTTTAACACATTCAAACAAAATATAATGCAGGTATTAAAATTCGGCGGTACATCTGTAGCGAAGGCTGAAAATATACAGAAAGTATCGGCGATCGTTCAACAGGCGGTTAAAAAGGATAAAACGATCGTGGTCGTTTCGGCACTGGGTGGTGTTACCGATATTCTTATTCAGAGCGGAGAACTGGCTGCGGTGATGGACGAGTCATACAAAGAAAAATTACGCGTAATAGAGCAGCGCCACCTTGATGCTGTAAAAGGATTATTACCAGTTTCGCAACAAAGCAGTGTATTGAGTTGGGTAAAGAAAAGCTGTAATGAAATAGAAGATATCTGCAATGGTATTTTTTTATTGGGTGAGCTGTCTGCAAGAACAAAGGACAGGATTGTGAGCTATGGAGAATTGATGTCATCTCAGATTATTTCTGCATATATGAATGCGGCAGGTATTAAAAACATATGGAAAGATGCAAGAGAACTAATAGTGACAGACGCTGCTTTTGGATATGCGTCCGTCAATTTTTCATTGACAAACAAAAAAATAAAAGAATATTTCTATTCAGCGGATGGTTCATTGTTTATTGTTCCTGGTTTTATTGCTTCAAATGAGAGTGGAACGACTACAACTCTTGGTCGGGGTGGTTCAGATTATACAGCAGCTATCCTTGCAGCAAGTGCTGATGCACATACACTGGAAATATGGACAGATGTAAGCGGAATGATGACTGCGGATCCAAGATTGGTTTCCAACGTACGACACATACCGGATATTTCTTACCAGGAAGCAATGGAGCTTTCTCATTTTGGAGCAAAGGTCATTTATCCGCCTACCATACAACCGGTAATGAGCAAAAAAATTCCTGTTTGGATAAAAAATACATTCGCTCCGGAAGATTATGGAACACTGATAGAAAGTGAAACAACAGAGAATGAAAATATAATCCGCGGTATTTCCAGTATTAATAAAGTGGTATTGCTGAGCCTGGAAGGTAGCGGCATGGTAGGTATCCCTGGTTTTTCAAAAAGATTATTTGAAGCGCTGGCAAATGAAAAAATAAATGTAATCATCATTACGCAAAGCTCTTCGGAGCATTCCATTTGTGTGGGTGTGGAAGAAAGTTTTGCAACTAAAGCGAAAGAAGCAGTTGACAAAGCCTTTGCTTATGAAATTGAAACCGGCAAATTAGAGCCACTGATTGTAGAAAAGAACCTGGCGATTATTGCACTGGTGGGAGATCATATGAAGAGTCATACTGGAGTGAGTGGTAAGATGTTTGGATCGCTGGGGCGAAATGGGGTCAATATCCGCGCCATTGCACAAGGTTCGTCTGAGAGAAATATATCCGCTGTTATTGCTGCCGACGATGTGAAAAAAGCAATCAACGTATTGCACGAAGAATTTTTTGAAACAACATATAAACAGATCAATCTCTTTGTTGCAGGCGTTGGTAATGTAGGAAGCCGTCTGCTTGCACAACTGGATCAACAGAAAGAATATTTACAACAGCATCTTCGGATGCAGGTACGCGTTATCGGAATTGCCAATAGCCGAAAAATGCTTTTCAATGACGAGGGAATTGATTTAAAAACATGGAAGCAGTCGTTGGATAAAGCAGATACAATGGAATTAAACAGGTTTATTGAAATAGCAAAATCAAAAAACCTGCGTAATTCGGTTTTTGCAGATGTAACAGCCAATCATGATTTGGCAAAATGCTACGATCAGTTTTTACAAAAAGCGATTTCAGTAGTGGCCTGTAATAAAGTGGCCTGTTCATCATCTTACGATTATTATAAAAAACTAAAAGACCTTGCAAGGGAATATAATGCCCCATTCCTGTTTGAAACAAATGTAGGAGCGGGTCTACCGGTTATAGGTTCACTAAACGATTTAATGCGGAGTGGTGATCAGGTGAACAGGATAGAAGCGGTATTGAGTGGTACATTGAATTTTGTATTTAATAATTATGACGGTAGTCGCAGTTTTGCCGAAGTGGTAAAGCAGGCACAGGACGAAGGTTATACAGAGCCGGATCCGAGGCTTGATTTGAGTGGCACCGATGTGATGCGAAAGATAATGATACTGGCTCGGGAAGCAGGAGAGCATATTGAAATGGAACAGATAGCGAATAATTCATTTATGCCGGCATCCTGTATGCAAGGAAG